>CAZONZ010000291.1:0-5526 GCA_964581005.1 uncultured bacterium | reverse complement strand
TCGTGTCCAGACTCTACGATCAAGCGAGCGGATCTGGATCAAAGATTGCCTACAAATGCCCAGACTCTACGATCAAGCAAGCGGATCTGGATCAAAGATTGCTGACAGAATGCTTGTTACACTCTCATGATCTATCAGGTTGAGTATCGCTGTTATGATCGCCCCTTTCGATATCCCCTTCGGACCCACCACGGGATCTGGTTGGTTCGATCGGGGATCCTGCTACGCCTCACCGATCCTCAAGGGCACTCAAGCTACGGGGAGATTGCTCCTCTGAGCTGGTTTGGATCGGAAACTTTAGAAGACGCTGTAGAGTTTTGTCAATCATTGCAAGGAACGATTTCCACAGAGGCGATTCACTCGATCCCCGATCACTATCCTGCCTGCCAGTTTGGGTTCAGTTCTGCTTGGGACGTTTTGATGCGATCTCCCTCGGAGGTGTGGGATCCAAGCCCGTTGAGGTTCAGCGGACTGCTCCCGTCTGGGGCAGAAGCTTTGTCCGTTTGGCCCGATCTCTGGGACCAGGGCTATCGCACGTTCAAATGGAAGATTGGGATCGATCCCATTGCAACGGAACTCGATCGATTTAAAGCGTTGATTACGAACTTGCCTGAACAAGCCCAGATCCGGTTGGATGCCAATGGTGGACTCAGTCACTTAGAGGCAGGCATTTGGTTACAGACTTGTGATCACGTGTTGGCAGAATCCTCTAGCTCTCAAGTGGATCCTAAGATCGAATATCTGGAACAACCGTTAGGAACTGATCAGCTTCAGAGCATGATTCAACTGGCTGATCGCTATAGGACTCCAATCGCTTTGGATGAATCCGTGGCTAATCTGCGACAAGCTTATCAGTGTTATCACCAAGGGTGGTGTGGGATCTTCGTGATTAAGCCTGCGATCATGGGATCGGTAGCTCAGTTGCGTCAATTTCTGCAGGATACCCAAGCTGAGCTGGTTCTCTCGTCGGTATTTGAAACTGCTGTGGGTCGGGATCACGCCTTCAAGCTAGCTCACGAGTTAAACGTAACCACCAGAGCTCTGGGCTTTGGTACTGAGCATCTCTTCCCCGATCCCAATCTCAACCCAACTGATTTCGAGCAAAATCCTCTGATCCAGGATTATCCAACGGATTCAACTAACTAGGATCACCTATGGGCAACTCTCTAGCATCTCTGACCAAGGATCTGGATCCGGATTGGCTTTTGGGATCCAACAACCCCAAACTCTTAGAACAAATCCAGCAGTACCAGCAGGCTCTTAGGGCCATCGATCCAAGGGTGCCACGCCGAGTTTTGATCCGAACCACAGATCCGATCGAGTTTCTAGCTGGATTTCTGGCAGCCTACTCCACCGGATTCTCGACGTTTTTCACAAACCCAGGTTGGGGATCGCAAGAGTGGGATCACGTTTTCCAACAAATTCCTGCAGGGGTGATCCAAGCAGGCCATACGTACAGGCTTTACGGAGATCCTTCCCTCTCATCCGAGCCTATGCCCACTGATGATCCATGGATCCTAATTCCTACAGGTGGATCCTCAGGCCGGGTCCGGTTTACGATCCATACCTGGTCAACGCTTTCGGCCTCGGTCCACGGCTTTCTGCAGCATTTTCAGATCGATCAGGCGAATTTCCTCTGTGTATTACCGCTTTACCATGTCAGCGGATTCATGCCCTTTCTACGCTGCTTTCTGTCTAGAGGCCAACTCCAGATCATCCCTTGGAAACAGTTAGAAGCTGGAGATCCATCAACTGTGGATCCCCGATCGACCTTTCTCTCCCTGGTCCCAACTCAGCTTAAGCGACTTCTCGATCGACCGGATTGGATCCCCTGGCTCCGCTCCTTTGAGGCGATCTTGTTGGGTGGAGCCCCTGCATGGCCCGATCTTCTGACCTCCGCCCGATCGTTAGGGATCCCACTGGCCCCCACCTATGGGATGACCGAAACCGGATCCCAGATCTGTACACTCAAGCCGGAAACATTCTTGGCCGGAAATTCTAGCTGTGGATCCGTTCTTCCCCATGCCCAGATCCGGATCCTTGATGATGCCGATCAACCGCTTCCCCCTCAGCAAACAGGGATCATCGGGATCACTGCAGCATCTCTGGCTCTGGGGTACTGGACTGGATCCTCTACAGAGTGCTGGTCTCCTGGATCCGAATTTCGACCTGGAGATCTGGGTTGGTGGGATCCATCAGGCTACTTGCATGTGGTCGGACGCCAGGATCACGTTATCCTGACCGGGGGTGAAAACGTCTGGCCTGCTGAAGTTGAAGCTGCGATTCGAGCCACGGACTGGGTCCAAGATGTCTGTGTGGTGGGAATCCCCGATCCGGAATGGGGTCAGATCGTTGTCGCCGCGATTGTGCCAAAAGATCCACAAGGACTGGAGCCACGTGATCGATCCGCCCAACTCCAAGCTCACTTGCGAGATCAACTCAGTCCCCACAAGCAACCAAAACATTGGATCCAGCTTGATCAGATTCCGCGTAATGATCAAGGCAAGATCAATCGGAGTCAGATTCGCCACAATCTAGAGTCTTTATTGCAATCTCAGCTCTAAACGCAACTACCATAAAAAGAGATCTTGCCGCTCCAATAGCTCACCATCTTGATCCTGATCTAGCTACTGGCTCCGGTATGCCAAGGTTGTGTAAAGGTTGTGTAAAGGTTGTGTAAAGGTTGTGTGACAGAGGGATCGGGTTCTAGAACCAAGGGGAACGATCATGCCAGCCGATGATTTGTCTCTAGATGACTTACTGAAAACGTTCAGCGAAGCCTATCTCACAGCTGAGGGTAAAATGGGCCGATTCAACGTCTTGATCATCGGCAAAACCGGAGTGGGCAAGAGCACTCTGATCAATGCTGTCTTTCGAGAACCTCTAGCGCGGATTGGTTCCGGCAAACCTGTGACTCAAGATATTCGCCGCTATATCAAGGATGATTTCCCGATCACCGTTTACGATACACCCGGATTAGAACTGGCCGAAGAACAGATCCAACGGGTGAAGTTAGATGTTTCCAAATTGATTGATGATCAGCAACTATTTCCGATCAGTGAACATATTCATGTGATCTGGTATTGCATCAGCCATGAAGGCAAGCGACTAGAGCACGCGGAAAAAGAATGGCTCCAGGAGCTAGAGAAAAAAGATCTGCCCGTTCTACTAGTGTTAACCAAAACGATCAGCCGCAAGCCAACTGACTTTATCACAGCCTTGAAAGCTGAAAACTTACCTGTCCGCCAGATTATTCCCATCCTGGCTGAACCGATCGAGATTGATGAAACCTACACTGTGAAGGCACATGGATTGGATCTGTTAGTGGAGATCACGTTTGAGTTACTGCCAGAAGTTGCACGCAAAGCATTTGTGAATGGGACTCAAAATATCAATCTTAAAGCAAAAGAAGCCGCAAAATATGTAGCAGGTTATGTCGCCTCTGCCTTCGCCGTTGGAGCCACGCCGATCCCCTTTGCCGACTCCCCGATCTTGGTGACCATGCAAACCACAATGCTGGCTCACATCACCTTGATCTTTGGTTTACCCTTTACCAAAGGCTTTGTCAGTATGTTGCTATCGACCATTGCGGGATCCGGGGGAATGTCGTTGATCGGTCGATCGATTGTGAGCAATTTACTGAAACTCGTTCCTGGGGCTGGCACGATTTTAGGTGGAGCGATTGCCGGATCGACAGCAGCGGCTCTGACTATGGCTTTGGGGTTAGCCTACATTGAATCGTTACGGTTTTACATGCGATCCCAGTTAGCCGGGAAGAAAGTCTCTTGGCAAGATCTCGCCAAACGAGTCCAACAAGAGTACACCTTTTATGTTCGCTCTGGACGAAGGGATCTGCGCCAAGACGATGAATCGGGTCCGCGTTCTATTGAGATCGAAGACTAATGTTCACTATAGAATCTGCTTGGGATCTTGTTCCAGATCCTTGATTGATCTGAAGCTTTGTAGTCTCTTGTAGATCTGACTAGATCCTCTCTCTGAGTTGATCCAATAACTAGCACTCTTAAAGTTAATGCGGATGGCGGGACTCGAACCCGCAAGGTTGCCCACACGCCCCTCAAACGTGCGCGTATACCAATTCCGCCACATCCGCACCAAAGTGATGTTTGCTGTCTCCATGAGTTGATCATCCGATCGAGTAGACCGATCGCTTCTGATCCCATAAGCAGCACAGCTTGACTATGATAGCTGGTATTTCTGGCTTTGTCTCTATCCGATCGAGATCTTGAGATCTGAGTCCGAATTCCTGGCCAAGAGTTCACCTGTTAGCTTTATCCAGTCTGATCAGAAGCCCTGATCTTCAGAAGCTCTGATCCAGATCTAGAAACGATCGCACCGCCGTCCAAATTTGCGGTTGTACATCCCCTAAGGCGTGATCACTGTCCAACTCGATCAGATCAGTCCAGGGCCGTTCCAGTGCAAAATCGCGGCTGGCCTGAACCGGGATCACCTCATCATGGATCCCATGCAGAATCAGAGTTGGGACCGGGCGCTGCAGATCCGCGTCCTGATACTGGCGAGCATCTTCCAGAAATAGGTAGTGCAAGGGTAACGAGTGTTGTTCGCCGTGGTGATACACCTCGATCCAGGTTTCCCGTTGCCAGCGATCCACCTGTTCCGATCCCAGTCGGTGAAGCCAGTGAGTCAAAAACTCAAAGGCTGGGGCCAATAGAATCAAATGCTGCACTTGGGGATGCTGTTGAGCGATCCAAGCAGCTACCAACCCACCCAGACTAGAACCGATCAGCGTCACAGGAGTTTTGGGTAACTCAGCCGCAATCTGCTGGATCTGTCGAGTCAAGGTCAAATGGGCAAAATCTCCCTGATTGAGATCGGGGATCTGCAGATCAATCTGAAGCTCCTGGAAGCGATCTCGCAAATAAACCGCTTTGGCCGAGCGGGGGCTAGACGCAAACCCATGCAGATAGAGATAGGTGGTTGGAGCGTGAGCAGGATCGGTAAGCCTACTGTCCTGTTGCAGCACTGAGCCAACCTGCCCCTAACACCACCGTTAAGGCGAGAAATACCGCTGCCACACCCCAGGTCACCTGATTGAGGGTGTCTTCAGCTGATTTCGCGCTGGAAAACAACTGAGCTTGCCCCCCGATCCCAGCCAGACCATCCCCTTTCGGGCTATGCAACAGCACCAGGATGATCAACAAAATGGCAGATGCAATCCACAGCAACTCAAGAAAGGCGTTCATAAATTCGGTTTCCTGCCCAGCAAAATCTCTGATCTAGGTTAACTCGTTCTTTTGACGCTCTCCGTCCTGAAGTCCGGGGATTCTCGTTTCACAGGGAGACCAACGTCCTTGCCCTCCACGAGCTTCTTCTCGGTGCGCCCCACCGATGTTTGGGAAAACCTATTCCAGAATGAGCCGCCCATTGCGAGACAGGTTCCTCCTCTTTCGAGCGAGACTCTGCCTGTGTAGCGGACTCTTGTACTGTACCGCAAAAAGCTGCCCTAAAAGGGCGGGGCTTGTATCCCATTAGTTTTGGTCAAGGGAT
>CAZONZ010000290.1:0-5560 GCA_964581005.1 uncultured bacterium | reverse complement strand
TTTGGCAGTACAGTTGCTGTCCATGATCTGAACATGGATATTGAATCAGGTGAGTTTATTGTTCTGGTAGGTCCGTCTGGATGTGGAAAAACGACATCGCTACGGATGCTAGCTGGGTTAGAAACGATCACGTCTGGGGATCTCTATATCGGAGAACGCAATGTGAAAGCGGTGCCACCAAAGGATCGGGATGTAGCAATGGTCTTCCAGTCGTATGCTTTATATCCTCATATGACGGTGGCTGAGAACATGTCCTTTGCATTGAAGCTTAGCGGATCTCCTCAAGCTGAAATTGAGCATCGAGTTAAATCTGTTGCTGGACGGTTAGGGATCGAGCCCTTACTCAATCGCAAACCTAAAGAACTTTCAGGAGGACAACAACAACGAGTTGCTTTAGGGCGAGCTATGATCCGAAATCCTGCCGTCTTTTTAATGGATGAACCCCTCTCAAACCTCGATCCCAAGCTTAGAATACAAGCTAGAGCTGAGATCACAAAACTCTTTCAGCAGCTGGGTAAAACCTTTGTGTATGTCACTCACGATCAGGTCGAGGCCATGACCTTGGGAACCCGGATCGCTGTCATGGACAAAGGGATCTTGCAGCAGATTGCTAGCCCAGAAGATCTGTATCAAAAACCCAAAAATGTGTTTGTGGCTGAGTTTATGGGGAGCCCATCTATGAATTTGTTTAATGTGTCTCTTACTCAGAAGGATCATCAGCTCGTTGCCCAAACTGAAGGGATCTCAATTCCTTTATCTGATCGGATTAGACAAACGTTAGGGAACTCAACGATATCTTCAGATCGAGACGTCATTTTAGGGATCCGACCAGAAGATATTTATGATCCTGATCAGATGCCGTTCGCCATCGATTCTACCCCTATCCAAGGCAGGGTGATCATCCGTGAACTTTTGGGGCATGAGGTCATCCTGCACCTACAGCTAGGCCATCCATCTGGATTAGAATCTCCAGCCTTTCTGGTTCGGCTTAATTCTCGTAGCCAGATTAAGATCGGAGATCACATAGAGTTATTAATTGATCGAGATCGTCTGCACTTTTTTGATCGGGAATCTCAGCTCCGAATTGTATGAAACGAGAGAGAATGATCATGAGATCAATTAGCAAAATATTGGTTAAAGTCTTGCTTGGCTTACTTTTTAGCTCCCTGCCTGTTGAGGCTGTTGCTGAAGGCGAGATTATGATCTGGATGCGTGCCGATAAATCGTTTCAAGGGATGGCTCAATTGGGCGATCAATTCGAGAACGACACAGGAGTTCCGGTCACGATCGAAATTCCAGAGGCCGCAATTGATAAATTCATTCAAGCTGCACAAAGGGGGCGAGGGCCGGATTTGTTGGGTTGGGCGCATGATCGAGTCGGCGATCTTGTCGCTGCTGGCTTGATCCAACAGGTTGATATGAGCCCTAATACCCAGAACCAATTCCTCCCCAAAGCTCTCAATGCCTTCAGGATCCACAGTGATCTATTCGGATATCCGGTTGGCATGGAAACTATCTCTCTGATCTACAACCGTGATCTGGTTTCCGATCCACCAACCGATTTTGAAGATATCCGCGATCTTCATCAACAGCTTTTTGATCAGGATCGATTAACACTTCATTTTGACTATGCTAATTTTTATTTTTCATTCCCCTTTTTGGCAGCTCAAGGAGGATATATTTTTGGCCAAACAGAAGATGGATCTCTCAATCCGAATGATCTTGGCCTGGATCAATCTGGATCAATCGCAGGGTTAGAGTTGTTGGTATCGATGGTTGAAGAGGGTGTGATCGTCAAAGATTCCAGCTACAGTATTATGGTCGCTAACATGGTTCAGCAAGATCTCGGACTGATGATCACAGGTCCTTGGGAGTGGTCAAACTTGGAGAAGAATGGGGTCAATTTTGGCGTAGCTCCTTTACCTAGTATTGAGGGCGATCCTGCTTCTGCACTTGTCGGTGTCCAGGGATTTATGATCAATCAAGCCTCTCCCAATGCTGATCTCGTTCAGGAGTTCATGGAACAGTATGTCTTAACTCCCGCAGGATTAGAGATCCTCAATCAGGATGTTCCGATCGGGGTTCCTAGTCTCACAGAAGTAGCTCAAGGCTGGTCTGCAGATCCACGTTTACAAGCTACCTTGCAAAGTATTGAGGATGGAGTCTTGATTCCTAATATCCCAGAAATGAATGCTGTTTGGACTCATATGTTTGGTGTTGTTGGGGATGTTGTGAATGGGAGGATCAGTGCAGAAACTGCTCTTAAAAAGGTTAATCAACAGGTCAAGAATACTATTGAATAGCTGAAATCTTTCGATCCGTTTGCTTCTAGTCAATCTTCTGTGCTGATCACGATCTCATGATAGCTCAATTCTTTCCTCATCTAAGAATCCAGTGGCTTAATCGAGCTGCTTGGATCATGCTTGCTCTTGCCATTTTGCTACTGATCTTTTGGATCTATATTACAGGACAGATCAGTTTAGGTATTTTAAGTTTAGTGATGCTCATGATCTTGATCTGGGTATTTACTCGCCCAGAGAAGCATCCTTTCTTTGCCTACAAGTATCTATTTCCAGGATTATTGACATTTGGGTTATTTGTTCTCTTCCCGATCATTTACACAATTTCGATCAGCTTCACGAATTATGGTGTTGCTCATCTGTTGACCTATGAAACAATTTGGGATCAATACTACAGCCAGCAGTTTTTTAACTTGACTGAAGATGTCTTTATCTACAACGTTTATGAGACAGAATCAGAATATGAGATACTTCTTACCCATGAACAAGATCCTTTAGAGCGTTATGTTTACAGTAATTTCGATCCTTCCCTGGAAGAAGAACGAGTTGGCCTACTTGAAGAAGTTTCTCCTAGTTATGAGCCTGTAGGAGATCCTGTTTCAATTCGCAAGATCATTGAATGGAAATCATCGTTGATTGGACTGAAGTTAGAACTACCGAGTGGATTACAGTTGAGTCGAACAGGACTAAGGCATTTTAAGCCACAGGAGCCACGATATGAGCGGCGCGGTGATCATACATTGTTGGATCGAAAAACTAGCGAAATACTCACTCCCGATCAGAGTCGGGGCTATTATGTCAATGCTCAGGGGCAAAAAGTGGGTCCAGGGTTCGTGATCTCCGTTGGCTTTTCCCAGTACCGTCGCCTTTTGACCAATTCAGCGATCCTACAACCCTTTTTACGGGTATTTCTATGGACTGTGATCTTTTCAGGCGGATCTGTCCTCTTGAGTTTGGGGATAGGGCTGATCTTTGCTGTGATCTTAAACTGGGAATCTCTAGCCTTTCGTCAGATGTACCGATCATTATTGATCTTACCTTATGCAATTCCTGCCTTTATTTCGATCCTCGTTTTTCGCGGCTTGTTTAATCCTGACTTTGGCGAGATCAATCAAATTCTACAGCATTTATTCGGACTACAACCTCAGTGGTTTGCTGATCCCTGGATGGCTAGGCTTATGATCATTATTGTGAATACCTGGCTAAGCTATCCCTATATGATGATCTTAATCCTTGGGCTCTTACAGTCAATTCCCACTAGCCTTTATGAGGCTTCTGCAATTGATGGAGCGAACCCAGTCCATAACTTGCTTCAGATCACACTGCCTCTGATCCTGCCTCCACTCTCCCCAATTTTGATCAGTAGCTTTGCGTTCTCATTCAATAATTTTGTCTTGATCTATTTACTTACAGGCGGAGGACCAAACATGTTGAATACCTCAACTCCAGTCGGAGAAACTGATATTCTAGTATCGTATACTTATCGCTTAGCATTTGGTCAAGCTGAAGCTGATTATGGATTTGCAGCAGCGATTGCTACAATGATCTTTGGGATCGTTTCAGTTTTAGCCATAATCCAGTTATACATCATGCCCAAGAGTTTCTCGGAGTAAGATCATGTCCGTTGTTAAAGGTCAATTTCACGGAATTCGTGTGATCTTTGCCCATATATTTCTGATAGCTTCATTGGCTATTCTATTAGCTCCAATTGGAATGATCATCTCGATCTCGCTCAGAGAGGGAAATCTAGCTGTAGGAGGCTTGATCCCAGACTCGATCAGCTGGGAACACTGGCAGCGAGTTTTAGGAATACCAGTGGCAGATCCAAACGGGAACCTAATCCCACCTCCCTTTCCTGTTTTAAGATGGTTATTCAACTCTCTGAAGATCTCATTGATTTCGGCAGGATTGTTGGTGTTTCTTTCTCTCACTTCAGCTTATGCATTTGCTCGTTTCAAGTTTCCTTTGCGGCAGGGAATGATGCAAGCTCTACTGCTTTTACAAATTTTTCCAGCTGTTTTAGCTCTTGTGGCCATTTATGCTTTGATCAGTCATATTGGAGATTCAATTCCTTGGTTAGGCTTAGATACTCATGGAGGCTTGATCTTGGCTTATCTGGGAGGAATTGCAATGAGCTTATGGATGATCAAGGGATATCTGGAAACCCTTCCTACTTCTGTTGAAGAGGCTGCTCAACTTGATGGGGCTAATCGATTGCAAAGCCTCATTTATATTATCCTGCCCTTAAGTTACCCTATTCTAGCTGTTGTGTTTATTTTGTCTTTGATCACTATCTTTAATGAATTTCCAGTTGCTTCAATTTTGTTGTTTCAAGAGGAAAACTTGACCTTAGCTGTGGGGCTGAGGTTTTTTCTCCAAGATCAGAATTTTCTGTGGGGAGATTTTGCCGCAGCAGCAATTTTGGGTGGAACTCCGATCACTTTGATCTTCCTCCTAACCCAACGGTTCTTGATCTCAGGACTCACTCAGGGATCCACAAAAGAGTGATCCTATGAATGGATCAGTTCGAACTAAGTCGGCAAGAGACTGGGATCTTTCTGGCTAATCGACTAGCTCTTTGTTGCGGGAAATAGATCCTGAATTTGGATGGCTCGGTTTGAGAATGCTAAAGGTGAGAGATATTTATCAGACTCAAATACGGCTTGCTGTTGGTAGGTAGCCTGTTCGGGGGTCCGAAACATATAGGCTTGTCGAGTTTGAACATCCAGGATCCAGTATTCTGGGATTCGCGCTTTGGCATAGATCTTGACTTTCTGCTGGCAATGCTCATCTAGGATCGAGTCTGCAACTTCCACTAACAGAAAAATCTCCCCTGGACGAGGGTGATAGCGGAGGTACTGATCCGGATCAACTCGGACTACCGCTAGAGCAGGTCGAGGTTGGGAACTAGGTGGCAATGTAATCGGCTGTTGAATCCGGATGAGGGCTTGATCCTCAAGCTTTTGGTGCAGGAGCTCAGCCGTTTGCTGGATCGTGGCAACCTGCTCTGCACTCTGACCAATGATCTCCAGGATCCGGCCTTCGAGAAGTTCCACCGGATCCGAGTCGGTGAGGATCCCGGCTTCTAACATTCGCTGAAACTCGTCCACTTTCCACAACCAAACCTTAACCTCTGACATAGATTCCCTCTCCTGACCGCTACTCCTGCTATCGCCTGTTAGCATACCCGCTTGATATCCCCACCGTGGTGTTGAGGTTGCTACATATTTCTTGATATCAGATCAAGAGTCACAACGAGC
>CAZONZ010000289.1:0-5576 GCA_964581005.1 uncultured bacterium | reverse complement strand
GCAGAGTCGCCTAAGGGTAGTGAGGGTAGCGGCGTGCAAGAACAAGGCTCTGTGACCTACTGATCCTGGTCATTCGAGCGAATTTGCCGACCATTCAAGTTATTTTCTTGGCTATTCCAGCACGGTTCTCGGATCCTCCAGCCTCGATCCTGGCGATTTCACCTCAGAGCTCTACCCTTCGAGCTCAACACTCGGTTTTTTTCAGCCTTTGGGCTCCAGGAGTTCAGATCTGAACCTGACCACCGGAGAATGGATCGGAAACTGTCGAGAAAATAGCTCGGAGCTTCAAGAAAAGGGCTCGACACGTGGAGAAAATAACTCGGAGATTCAAGGAAAACGCTTGACACTTGAAGAACATGGGCCGGGATCCCGTGATCAGAGGCTGAATGATGGATCCTGAGAAAGTATTTACCCAATTTATCAAGGATCATCTAACGGCTAAGTTGATCGGCGGCTAGTATCTTTTGCTTCCCCTCACAAGACTGGACTCAGAAGATCCACCAGTTAACTAGATAAGTCAGGATCGCTCAGGACAGCGCAGAGCCGCCTAACGCTTAGCATCAGTTGCACACCTAAGCGCGTCGGCTGCATACGTTTGCTAGGGATAACGCAGTTCCAAGAAACCCGACATCTGATTGCTTGTTCCTCTACGCCGCTATCGGTGCATCGAGCTCCTGCACTTCAACATAGGCGAATACCAATTCCTGAAGTTCGGGATTCTCCAAATAGTATTCAATATAGTATTCAATGGATTGTCTCTCAGGTACCCCTTGCCCGACTTCTCGATAGATTTGTGAGAGTGATTGCACTCAACTTGGATCCCTGCTGTATTACCCCTCAGAGCCGCTTTCCCCCTCACTAGTGAACCTTAGTGCTTCGTCAGAGCTGCTTTCTTGATCCTTCGTGAACTTCAATGATTCCCAGGAGCGGCTTTCTCGATCCATTCAGATAGAACGCTTAAGCTGGGATTGACTTGACTTACCCGCAACTCTGATTTAGAGCAGGGAAAGGATCACCTATGTGCCGATTGGATCCGAATCAGTTCCCGTTATAGAGGCTGCTATGCTACCCACCCAAGGATCGGTTTTGCAAGATCGCTATCAGTTGGAGAGAGTTTTAGGCCGGAATCCCATGCGGCAAACCTGGCTGGCGACCGATCAGACAACGGGTGAGGCGGTGGTGATCAAGCTCTTAGAGTTTGGGAGCTCGATGCAATGGCAGGATTATACCCTCTTCCAACGAGAAGCTCAGGTTCTGCAACAGCTCGATCATCCTCATATTCCTCAATACCGAGACTATTTTTCGGGTGGTGCCGAGTCCGGTTGGTTTGCGATCGTCCAAACCTATATTCCAGGAGTCTCGCTCAAAGATCACCTCGATCAAGGGCGCAAGTTTCGTGAAGCCGAGATCCGATCGATTGCAATTCAGATTCTAGAGATCCTCTGCTACTTACACCAACTAAGCCCGCCTGTCCTCCATCGAGATATCAAACCCAGCAACTTAGTGGTCAAAGACCCTCCCCAACCGCTAGATTCCCCTGAGCAAGCTAATCTGAGTGATCCCACTCCTGCAATCGTCCAGCCAACCGATCTGGAGATCTATTTAGTTGACTTTGGCGCGGCCCAGATCCAAGCCCCCGTCGAAGGACGCACCTTCACCGTTGTGGGCACCTATGGCTACACACCGATCGAACAATTTGGCGGTCGAGCTGTCTCTGCCTCTGATCTTTATGCCTTAGGGTGTACCCTGGTTCATCTAGCCACCGGAGTCGCCCCCAGTGATCTGCCCCAACAGGAATTACGCATCCACTTTAGCCATCTTCTGAGCCTAGATCCCAATTTAATCGGTTGGTTAGAACGCATGACTGAGCCCTCAGTAGAACGGCGGTTTCGATCCGCTCAGCAAGCTCTGACCCTACTCAACCAGAAAGGATCATTATCTGTCTTTGCAGCCCAAAAACAACAACCGGAGGGAAGCTTAATCCAGGTTTCTCGCTCACCTGACGAGCTTTGCTTTGAGATCCCGAATACAATACAGCGCTGGATCCAAAGTGATCAATATCCTGTTTTAACCTGGGTTTTGAATCAACTTGGATCCTCACTGAAACGGATGATCCCGCCCACGTGGTTGTCGAATTTGACCCTGATCTGGCAGATCATTCAAGGTCGTTTGCCCGCTCAAGACAAGATCATGAATCTGCTTGGACTTGGAGGTGCAATTCTGCTGCTATTGTTTTTGACCTCTCCAGTTCTGGGCATGATTTTGATCCCTATGCTAGTTGGATTAAGTATCATTTGTATTTTGGGATCTCATACCCATATTCGGCTGGATCTGACCACGATTGAAATTGAACATCGGATCTTTGACTGGACTTACCAGATCCAACGAGTTTTGTTTGCTGATATCAAAGATCTATTCCGCGAACGAGCAGGGATCAGCCAGGACAAGCACTTGAATCAGTCCCGCCCCTGTCGCAGCTTTGGTATGGGAGCCTCAGATCGGATGTTTCGATCAGCTCCTCAATCCACGTCGAAACGCCCTGATGCGATCCAATACTACTTCCGGATCGTGATCAACACGGAGGATGGCAGCGAGGTTTACTTAGCCGAAGGGTTGACGACCGAAGAAGTCGCCTGGATCCATCGGGAAGTTGAAGATTGGATCCGATTTCGTGCCTGATCGATCGCCCCAAGGACCCAAGTGACCCAAGTTGGGTTAAGGGGGGAACCAGGGATGAGATGGTAAAATGAGGAATCTGGTGTCACTCGCTAGATCCGCGTTCTGAAGGGGGTTCAAACCCAATCAGCCGGGGTCCGATCCAGTCCGTTTATCCTGATTTCGACAGCGTTCATGAGCGATCAAGAAGACTTCGCAACCCGGATCATTCCGATTGATCTACAGCAGGAAATGTCACGGTCCTACCTGGAATACGCCATGAGCGTGATCGTGGGACGGGCACTTCCGGATGCGCGAGATGGTCTCAAACCTGTGCATCGCCGGATCCTTTATGCCATGCACGAGTTGGGCCTCAGCTTTGATCGCCCCTTTCGCAAATGTGCCCGCGTGGTCGGGGATGTGATCGGTAAATACCATCCCCACGGCGATATGGCGGTCTACGATGCCCTGGTCCGGATGGCTCAACCCTTCTCAATGCGGGAGCGCCTGGTGGATGGTCATGGCAACTTCGGATCGGTGGATAATGATCCTCCTGCCGCGATGCGATACACCGAATGTCGTCTCACGGCCTTTGCCCAGGTTGGACTGCTCCAAGATATTGATGCCAACACCGTTGATTTTGGCGATAACTACGACGGATCCCAACAAGAACCCCTGGTCTTACCGGCCCGCTTTCCGCAGCTGCTGATCAATGGATCCTCTGGGATCGCCGTCGGCATGGCCACCAATATTCCACCGCATAATCCCAGCGAAGTGATCGATGGTCTGATCGCCTTGATTCGCAATCCCGATCTAACCAGCCTGGAATTGATGCAGTATATCCCCGCCCCTGATTTCCCCACCGGAGCCCTGATCATGGGCCAGCAGGGGATCCGCGAAGCCTACACCACAGGACGCGGATCGGTGATCATGCGGGGAGTGGCCGCAGTGGAAACGATCCAAGTGCGGGGTCGGCCTGAGCGGGATGCCATTGTGATCACTGAGCTGCCTTACCAGACCAACAAGGCTGCCATGATCGAGAAAATTGCAGAGATGGTGAATGACAAGAAGCTGGAAGGGATCGCCGATATTCGAGATGAAAGTGATCGGGATGGGATGCGTGTCGTGATCGAGTTGAAGCGCGATGCCTATGCGCAAGTGGTGCTCAACAATCTCTACAAGCAAACTCCGCTCCAGTCCAACTTCGGCATGAATATGCTGGCGATCGTGAATGGGGAACCCCGTCTACTCAGTTTGCAGGATAGCTTGCAAGTTTTTCTGGACTTCCGCGAAGAGGTGATCACCCGCCGGACCCGTTATGAACTGCAAAAAGCCGAAGAACGGGATCATTTACTCCAAGGGTTCCTCCTAGCTCTGGGCAACATTGATCGCGTCATCGCCTTGATCCGAGAAGCAGCCGATGCAACCACAGCACGAGAGCAATTGCAAGTGGAACTGGGCCTATCCCAAGCCCAAGCCGATGGGATCCTCCAAATGCAGCTACGCCGATTAACCGCTCTAGAGGCTGAAAAGATCCAGGCTGAGCATGATGATCTTGTGATCCAAATTGCCGATCTGCGCGATATTTTAAGTCGGCGGGAACGGATTCTCGACATCATTATTGAAGAGCTAGAAACCTTACGGAAGCGCTTTGGATCCCCCCGTCGTTCGCGGCTTTGTCGAGATGATTCGGAACTTGACACCGCTGATCTGATCGAGAACCGGGAGATGGTGGTGTTCCTGACAGCTCAGGGCTACATCAAGCGCACCGGCGTGGAAGAATTTCAAGTCCAGGGACGGGCCACGCGGGGCAAAGCCGGAACTCGCATGAAAGAGGATGACACGGTTGAGCAATTCTTTGCCTGTCGCAGTCATGACACGATCTTATTGTTCACCGATCGAGGTGTTGCCTACAAACTGCGGGGTTACGAGGTTCCCCAAGGCAGCCGAACGTCACGGGGCATGGCGATCGTTCAACTGCTACCGATCTCGCGGGAAGAACGGATCACCTCCATGGTTCCTGTGACAGAGTTTACGGATGATGAATATCTGGTGATGCTGACTCAGAATGGCTACATCAAAAAGACCGCCTTGTCAGCCTTTAGTAATGTGCGGGCCAATGGTTTGATTGCGATCTCACTGGAAGACGGGGATCAGTTGCGCTGGGTCCGGCGGGCTCGTCCCACCGATGATGTGGTGATGGGAACGCGGCAGGGGATGGCGATCCGATTCAAAGCCGATCATGATCAATTGCGGCCTCTGGGACGGGCCACTCGTGGGGTCCGAGCGATCACGTTGAATGAAAAGGATAAGCTGGTCAGCATGGATATTCTGTGTGCTGAGTCGATCGTTGCGGCTGAAGCGGAGGGAGATCACCCCACCAATCCCTGGGTGTTGATGATCACGAAAGGGGGCTATGGCAAGCGGCTTTCGATCGGGGGCTTCCGGGCTCAAAACCGAGGTGGCAAAGGGGTGATCGGATTGAAGTTTCGCAAACCGGATGACGAATTGACTTCACTCCAGATCGTCAATCAAGCCGATGAGTTGATGCTGGTCACCGCCCGTGGCATTGTGATGCGGCAATTAGCTCAAGCGATCACAACTCAATCTCGCATGGGAACAGGTGTGCGGGTTCAGCGGCTCAATACTGACGACAGTATCGTCGGAGTAACGGTTGTGCCCCCTGTCATGCAAGATCCAGCAACCGTAGCAGAACTCACCTCCGACTCAGACTCTCTCCTTGAAGCTTCCGATGGGACCGAAGAAACTCCCTTTGATCACGATCTGGAAGCAGAGGAAGACGCTGATCCAGGTGATGAGTCAAGCGATCAATCAGCAACGATCTGAGTGACCTGACGATGAATACTTGACTACTCTCCGCGCTAAAGCGACGGAGATTCCCCGGAGGGATTTCAGCACTT
>CAZONZ010000288.1:0-5579 GCA_964581005.1 uncultured bacterium | reverse complement strand
ATTGACTTGTCTGGATCACGATCCCTGACTGGGCAGCTAGCTTAGCAAGATCTGGATTGTCGATCACTGTCTAACGCTTGAAAATGGTGTCTGCACGGTTAGGTTTGGGAGAGTAACATGATGAATGTGCTTGCCAATAAGGTTGCTGTTGTGACTGGTGCTAGTACTGGTATCGGTTATGCAACAGCTAAACTTTTTGCTGAAGAAGGAGCTGCAGTGATCGTTGCAGCGAGGCGACAGAAAGAGCTTGATGAGTTAGTTCATGCTATTTGTAGCCAAGGTGGATCTGTAGTTGCTTTAGCAGGCGATGTCAAACATGCTGGTGGATGGTGGAGTATCAATCAACCGCGTATAGGCATAGATAATGATGTCTGACTATGAACGGATTGCCGAAGCAATTGCCTACATTGCCGATCGAGTGACTGATCAACCCAGTTTAGAAGAGATCGCGGCCCACATTCACTTGAGTCCCTTTCACTTCCAACGCCTCTTTTGCCGTTGGGCTGGAACAACCCCAAAGCGATTTCTCCAAGTTATGACACTTGAACAAGGGAAAAAACTCTTGCATAACTCAGGATCATTGCTTGATCTGTCTCATTCCTTAGGCTTAACTAGTAGTTCCAGGCTTCATGATCATTTTGTTCGGCTTGAGGCGGTAACCCCAGGTGAGTATAAAAACAAGGGGAAAGACCTTGAGATCGTTTATGGGATTCATTCGAGTCCTTTTGGATCTATGCTGATGGCTACAACTCAACGAGGGGTTTGTCGAGCAGCCTTCTTGGATTCGGATGATCTTGAAGAGCACTTAAGCGATCTCCGAAAAACGTGGCCATTGGCTTCATTCAAAAGGAAGGAGGACACAACCCAGGAGATTATTGACAGGATGTTTGGAGGTGTGGCGAGGACAGATCGGCCTCTATCGCTGTATATTGCGGGGACCAATTTCCAAATTGCCGTTTGGAGAGCGCTTCTGACCATACCACCAGGCACGATAACGAGCTACTCACAAATCGCAGCTGCGATCGATCGACCCCACTCATCCAGGGCAGTCGGTAATGCTATTTCGGTTAACCCAGTTGCATTTCTGATTCCTTGCCATCGCGTGATCCAAGCAAGTGGAGCTTTGGGAGGATACCGATGGGGCTCAACCCGAAAACGTGCCATTCAATGCTGGGAAAGATTGAGCTTGAGCGTTGAACCAACCCCATGAAGGTGCAGGATCAACGCAACCTACTGAGGACTTGCTTCGGGCATCAAGCATCCCAAGGTATCGCACCCCGCTGGGCCTTCGATCTCCTGTAAGCCCAAGTCATACTGAAGCAAAGCGGCTAAGAAATCGTCTGTCTTGCGCCGATTCAGCACTTCTGCAGAGAGTCGTTCATAGATAGATTGCTCGATCTTTTCAAACGGCAATCGAGGGAACGGAGCATCAAATCGAGCTAGCAAGGCAGCACTGATATAGCCTTCATCGTTGGCAATCGCTTCATAGATCCGAGTGCCTATCGCTTCGATCTCGTCCTCTCGAAATTCGATCGTGGCACTGGTGTTATGCGTGGTATAATATTTCTGAACTTGCAGATAAAAGTCCATTTGAGCTAAGGCTGAAAACTGCTCAATTTGGATCTCAGAAGCTCCCGGAAGATTCGCCCACGGCACCTCAACAGGGATCTCCACTAACCACTCGGTACAACGAGGATCAAAGGGATCATTCAGCAACTGACCGTGATCATCTTTATCGGACTGAGAGGGAACAATGGAGTACCCAAAGTCTAGACAGGCTAGGGCAACAGGATCGTTTTTCCCAAAAGTGATCCGGCGAATATAGCGTTGAGCTTTGGGTGGATGCCAGCCGGGAGAGGCTCCGGTGAGTAAACTTTTGGTTCCCGCAGGTTGAACCGTTGTGCAGCGATTGGGGCGTTTTAATCCATGCCGATCACAATACTCCCAAACCGTTTGATGCACAATCTGATTCCATCGACTGAGATAGTCTTGCTCCTGTTGTTTGAATGCCAATCCTCGGATCGTTTCTGGACGTCCTGCCTGCCACCACTGCAACCACTCCACCCCAAAGGCATTCACAAAGAAATCAAACAATCCGGTGAACGAAACACCCACGATCGGATCCAGTTCCCGCGAACGTTGATAACGGGGTTCCACAAAACGATGATTCAATAGGGCTGCCACAGACAAGGCACCCGCTGTAAAGGCGTCTTCCTGTTCACGCAGGTTATGAGGATCGAGTTGATTTAGGTGAATCTCTGAAAGGTTACAGTGGAAGTCACTACCAATGATCTCACCACAGTTATGCACCACAAACCCATTGGCATCGAAGCGGGCAGGCCCTGGCACTGTGCAATCATAAACATCCTCCTGGCCATCTGGAACGATCGAGCTGACTCGCACAGAAAACCGTTCTCGATTGGGCTGACGACGATAACTTGATAGCAACGATCTCAACGTTTCCGCTTTATCAGGCGCTTGGAATCCGATGATCTTCTGGAACCCAAAGAGGTTATCGTTCGAGATCACAAGCTCATGCTGTGCTTTGCACGGATATTCAGTGAGTTGACGCTTTGAATCAGGCAGAAGGCGGTGATCCTCGATCCGTCGGTTTTGATAGAGGTGAGAGATAATCCCGATCCTAGATAACATGCGTTGCACAGCTTGGAGGAGTTCCAGGTTGATGAGCGCTAATCGAACACTGACTCCTTTCGTTTGGTTTCCTTGAACACTGCCATCTGTGTCAAACAAGCCTCGCAGAAACCCTCGATAAACGTCATAACTAGAGGACTCGATCTGAGGTGTAACGGTTTTGTTGCCGGGATAGATGCCATACTGCCCCGCAAGTTTTGCTAGTCCAGCGGAAGAGACTTGGCTGTAGCGGTTCTGCTTGTGATAGGTTCCAGCCAAGGAGGGTTGAAAAACTACCGTTGATTTCACCAGAGCTAGGGCATGTTCCTGCATCTTGGTTTGATCCTCACCCCAATCCCTTAGATGAGCCTGGAATGAATGATTAGGTTCATCCTTGGAGAAGCAACCATCCCCAACCAAAATCCCTAATAACCATCCCTCTTCATAAGATCCCCGACATCCCCAAGCTTGCAATCCACGATGGTTATGGATCACGATGTGATCTCCAGGCTGCAAATGCTGGGCTTCCGTCCATTCTGTATACTGAGCTTTCTGAGTCTGTGCGGTCACCTTCAGGATCTTATGATTTCCAGTCAATCGCAATGTATATCCAGCATCGGTCTCGATCTTGAGAATCGATTGCTTCCCAGTCCAGAAAAAGCCTTCAGGAGTTGTGCTGAATAGCTCTCCGTTGACATAGGTGCTGTGCTGAATCCCGATCAGATCCTTAATCTGCCGTGGTCCATCGCCAGTATGGATCCAAGTATCTGCCGGTAAACAGGGATTGAGACCATATCGACCGATCCGATCATCGGCTTCCTCTTTGGACAAAGTGGGATCCTTTTGCTGCAACCACTCCACACCTTGACCCGCTTCATAAGCCTTCAGAAAATCAGATTTCTCGGCCATTGTGGTGATCAGATCGCGGCTTGAACGAGCAATCGCTTCACCAGCCCATTGGATCGCGCCTTCGCCAGAGTAGTATTGCTTCCGAACAGCTTCAATACATTCATCTAAACTGGGCTTGCGATGAAAAACACAAGTATGATTGGCCATCCGCAACGCATCTCGCTCTGGATCGATCCGCCAATTGCCAGCCTGATCCTGTTGCCAGAGATTATCCTTCGCACCCCTGAAGCGATCGTCTGTACTCGATCCTTGACGAATTCCAGCACTGCGGCGAATATTGCCAGCCACAATACAAGCAGCAGCTTCATCAATTAACAGACAGCACTCAACCGTATTTAACGTGCGACCGACCGATCGATTCAAAATGGCAGTACAACGCTCATATAATCCCGGCAATTTGATCGGATTGGCCACCCCCCCAAATCCCCGCAAAGGTTCACCTGCAGGGCGGACATGACTGAGATCCACGACCACGTTCACATGCCCACCTGTGGCCTGATGCAAGGATAGATCGCTAGATAGTTCTAGCAATTGCTGATAAGACTTCACCCACCCTCTGCGGCTATCACCCACCTGGATCAGAACCTGGTTGGAAGCGGCATTGATCTGAACCTGAGTTTCCTCCAGCCGTTGATCCACGGGCACAGTACCCATCGATCCCTGCAGCGCCACATCAAGGTGATTACAGATCGTCGGGAGTTGATCCAGATAGTGAGGCTCCAGCACTGCTCCCGTGCCGCATCCCATCATGGCCAGATCCATCATCAACCCGAAGGCTCGCCAATCGATCACATTGGTGCTGGTGCAGTTGTACGCCCCTGAAAAATTCTCTGGTCGATGGATCCAATCGGTGCCCATGACCCAAAGCGCTCGCCCCGACATCAACGCCTTCAGATTCCGCTGCATCCGATCCACCAGCGCAGACTCAGCCGCAGTAAATTGGCCCAGCAGACTCAGATCCTGCACCGTTCGCTCACAAACATGCAGCCAGGTTTCACGACTCTGATCGGCCCGACGGCGACTGTAGGTTCGGTAGAACACCGGATTGGCCACGGGAGCTGTTGCGGGAAAGAAGTCAGCCTGTTGAACGCGCTCAAGTTCCTGAACCATAGTAAGGATCCGCCTATGCCAACGATATGGGACAACGATGTGGGACGACTCAGGTGGATAGGATAGCACACCTTGCTCAAACAGATTTGGTGCTCTTCCGTCAAGATTCTCTTGGCTGATCGCTAGTCCTGGGGCTCATCCTGGGATAATGTAGCAGGATCTGGACATATCGATCTTTTGAACGAGAGATTTCCAGGATCTTTTGGGCTGGATAGATCGCTGGTGGAAGCGGAGAAAGATCTTGCCATACTGAAGAATGACGAGAAAAGAGACGATCGCCATGACTTCCGTTGTGCCTCAACCCAAAATCTACACGGTTGAGGAGTATCTCAACTTAGAAGTTGCTTCCGAAACCCGCAACGAGTACCGCGATGGAGACATTGTCCCGATGTCTGGAGGAACCCCTGATCACAACGAGCTGATTGGAGCCTTAAATGCGATGCTTCGTCAGGCTCTTCGGGGTCAGCCTTATCGGATCTTCAGCACTGATCAGCGTCTCTGGATCCCTGCTCGTAACACATACACCTATCCAGACATCATGGTAGTACCGCACCCGATCCAACTGCAGGAAGGCCGCAGAGACACCGTGATCAATCCGGTCTTCATGGCTGAGATCCTTTCTAATTCAACCAAAGATTACGATCGTGGAGACAAGTTTGCTGCTTACCGAACGATCTCTACATTTCAGGAGTATTTACTGATCGATCACTGTCAACATCATACTGAACACTATCTCAAACAAGACGATCGTCAATGGCTCTTCCGGGAATACGATGATCATGACTCAACGATCCGCTTGGCTTCCCTTGACCTTGAAATCGCTTGGATCGATCTATATGAAAATGTTGAGTTTGAGGCTGAGATCTAATGTGCCCAGTGAACTACCCCGCCCACAAGGGGACGGGGCTTCCCAACTCAACAGCAACCGC
>CAZONZ010000287.1:0-5586 GCA_964581005.1 uncultured bacterium | reverse complement strand
GACGGAGCTAGGAGCAAGGGCAGGGAAGCGCAGGATCCGGTAGGGTGGCATGGATTCGTCTTCACCGCCATTGAGGGGGAGCGACCGATGCAATTGGTTGACGGTGAGGTAGATATAGTTGCCGGGACTCACTGCAAAGCCATTTGGCCAAGAGAGGAGCTCGTCGTCTGGGTAGTCCTATTTAGGGCAGGATACTAGGGAAAAAACCAGGCAAGATGGCGATTCTGTTTTTAACTATCCTTTCCTTTGGAGGACTACCAGAAGCTCCTGCCGTGCTGACCCTGATAGTGTTGTTTCAATTGATCGAATTGACAGTTTCTCTGATCCAAACCTTAACTCACTATTAAAATGCAGAGATGAGTGAGCCTCTCCGCTTGGGGCTTCGCTTGGATCAATCCAATCCTCTGACTCCCCCAGCTGTTCGATGCTGTTTGATCAAGGTCAATTGCCTGAGCTGGCTGGATGGGGTTGATCGGTTGGTTGTTTATTCTTGTTGTTGATTCAGGTAACGCCAGCATGACCGTTGCTTCGCCCGTTTCCGCTTCTACCCTTCCAGCCTTCTGTGAAGGGATCCAGTATTTTGGTCAACCCTGGCCTGGGTTCGAGACCTATGGCCAAGTTCCTGTGGTGGATCCCGCCACTGGATCCATCTCGGATCCAACCGACACGGCTGCAGCGTTCCAAGTGTTGCTGTATGCTGACGCCCTCCGTTACCTGACCCTGCAGATCACTGCCAGTAAAGCCTCCGGTCACCCTGGTGGGTTTGCCAGTCAAGCTGAAGCGTATGCGGCATTTGTCCTGCTGGGCTACAAGAATATCCCCACCGAAGTCGGTCACCACGCCCCAGGCTTCTACAGCGCTATGTTCCTGGATCAATCTCTAGAAGCTATGGGGATCCAGACCGTGACCCAGTTGCGAGAGCGCTTCCGGGAACGTGAGGGTTTGTTAGGCCACCTCTCTGGATTCATTCCTGGCTTACTGGCCCCAGCAGGTCCACTCGGACAGGGCCAACATTTTGCCATGGCCGGAGCCTTACTCTATCCCGATCACCTCTTTCCCTACACGCTAGGAGACGGTGGCTTAGGCGAACCCTATGTGATCAGCTCCATGGCCCACTTCCACACAGCCTATCCAGAACGCACTAACTTCCTGCCGATCCTGGTCTGGAATGGATATAGCCAAGAACACCACAGCATGGTCTCAACCTTCAGTAATGAACGCATGATCCAGTTCTGGCAGGGGAATGGCTTTGAAGAGGTTATCTTGATCGACGCGAAACCCTTTGATGATGCCGATCAACCGGAACCCTACGTTGACAGTACGCTGTTCTCCTTGGATCAACGGATCGCCTTTGCTCAAGCGGTGTTGACAGGTGCGGATCGGGCGGCTAAGTCAGCGCTAGGTGGAAACATGACGGTTTTCATTATCAAGCAGCTGAAGGGGGCTGGAGTTCACGCAAAAGGATCGAAGTCCCATAATCTTTATGGTTATCACACCCTCGATCACGAAGATATTGTCAACGCCTTACAGCATCGGGCTCTGGCTCCAGAAGTCTGGGAGCTAGTTCGGACCAATTGTGTTCGAGCCGCAGGTGGTCCAGCCGCGCAAGTAGCCGTGACTGAAACCGTGCGTCCACTCCCCGATCTCGGCACCTTAAAACTGCAAGAGTTCCCGATTGGCGAAAAGCAGGTGAGCACCACAGCGATGGGGGCAATGGTTGTTCAAGTCGGGCAAACCGATCGCGCCTTTGTTGTCGCTAATGCCGATGGCAATGAAGCCTCCGGGATCCGCAATATTAATGAAGGGTTGAAAGTGATCCATCCGACGGTGGATCCGCTCTACAACCAGCAACCGCAGGGCCAGGTCTACGAGCCTCTGAGCGAAGATGCTTGTGCCGGGTTGACTGCCGGGATCGCCTTGTTCGGTGGGCGCAGTCTCTGGTGTTCGTATGAATCGTTTGCAATCAATGGGCTCCCGATCTGGCAGACGGTGACCCAGGCAATGGCAGAATTGCGGCGACCCACTCCCTCGATCATTTGTCTCTACACCGCTGGAGCTCTGGAGCAAGGTCGGAATGGTTGGACTCATCAACGGCCAGAGATCGAGGCATACTTCGCCGCGATGATGCGCAATGGCAATGTCTTCCCCCTCTTTCCCCCGGATGCCAACTGCATTCAAGTGGCTTATGAATGGGCACTAGGAACCTTCAACAAAGGGATCCCAATCTTTGCCAGCAAAAACGGTGTCCCCATCCGAACAACCTTGGATCAAGGACGGCAAGGAGTTCAAGAAGGAGCATTGGTGTTGCAGGAAACTACAGGATCTAAAACGGTTGTGTTTGCCGTAGTGGGAGACATGATCTTGATCCCTGTGTTTGAGGCGGCGGCAGCATTGCAGGCTAAAGGAGTAGGGGTTCGGATCGTGTCCGTGGTCAATCCTCGGCGGTTATTCCACGCTGATGAAGTTAGTTGGGATACCTGTTCGCAGCCAGATGGAGAGTTTCTCAGCGACGATCGCTTTGGTGAGATCTTTGGTGGAGATGCGCTGATCGGGGTCACGGGTGGAGCCATGCCCATGCTGGAACCTGTGATCTTGCGATCGACTCACACCAAACGATCCTTCTTCTCCTGGAAGCGTGGCGAGACAACTGCTTCTCCAGCTGAGTTGATGGGCTACAACGGGTTGACGGCTGAGGCGTTGATCCAGAAGGCTGATCGGTTGTTGAGTTAGTTTGGTTGAGAGCTGGAGGGGGATCCTGCAGGATCCCTCACGCCCGCAAGCGGTTTGTTGGATCGATTGGGCCGCTTCTCGTGCTTGGGCAAATCAGCCGCCAAACTCGTCCTGGTGATCGGCCATGGTCTCAAAAATCGTCTAAGAAGCAGGTCGGCGTTCCTTCACTTCGGCTTCGCTGGGTAAGTAGTTAGCCCCATCGGCGTAGCGCCAATCCACCATGATCCCTTTGCCCTCTTGCACAGCGGTTCGTCCCACAAACGCGCCCATCGTCGCTTGATGATCACTCGCTCGAAATTGGATCGGACCGATCGGAGACCCAAATTCTAACCCCCGCAAAGCAGTTACAAGGGCTTCAGCATCAGTCGATCCAGCTGTTTCAATCGCCGCCGCAATCGCTTTGAACGTGTTGTAGCCCACCAGCGATCCCAGACGCGGATACTCTTGGAACCGATCCTGATACTCCCTGACAAACTGATTATGCTCAGGTGTATCAATGGCATACCAGGGATATCCGGTTACGATCCAGCCCACGGGCGCTTCCTCCTGGAGCGGATCAAGATATTCGGGTTCCCCTGTCAACATGCTGACCACTGTCCGATCTTGAA
The DNA here is from genome assembly GCA_964581005.1 of uncultured bacterium. Taxonomy (GTDB): domain Bacteria; phylum Cyanobacteriota; class Cyanobacteriia; order Thermostichales; family Thermostichaceae; genus CAZONZ01. The sequence continues at coordinate 2,248 of CAZONZ010000287.1, read as the reverse complement.
AGAGTCCCCGCGTCGTCCCTTCTCGAACAAACTGGGCCAGATCTGCACCAAACGTCACATTGAAGATCGCGTCCGGTTGAGCTTGATTGAGCGCTTGAACCGTTGGACCCGCCTCGATCTTGTTCAGGGCAGGCCATTGATCCGCCACCCATTCCACATCTGGTCGCTGAGCCGAGAGCAGCTTCTTAAACGAAGCCACAGCTGAGGTGCCGTATTCATAGTTTGGGGCGATCGTGGCCCAGCGTTTGGCCGGTAATTTGGCCGCTTCCTCCACCAGCATCGCAGCCTGCATATAGGTATTGGGTCGTAGGCGAAATGTGTAGCGATTCCCTTGTTCCATGGTGATCGCATCACTCAAGGGCTCTGCTGCCAGAAAGACGATCTGCTTCTGTCGGGCAAAATCAGCAACAGCCAAGCCTACGTTAGAGAAAAACGTCCCAGCCAACAACGCCACCCGTTCGCGCGTGATCAGCTCATTAGCCGCCGTCAAAGCATCCCCCGGTTTTCCTCCATCATCGCGCGAGATCACCTCTAGCTCTTGGCCCAGGATCCCACCCGCCGCATTGATCTCAGCTACAGCCATCTGCCAGCCCTGACGGTAGGGCAACGTAAACGCAGGCAACCCTGTGTAACTATTGATCTCTCCGATCCGAATCGACTTGGACTGAGATCGAGCTTGCCATGCGATCCCACTCAGGATCCCGATCGAGGCAGCCATAAAGGTTCGACGCGGTAGCATAGACTCACCTCAGGGAAAACAGGAACACATTCTGGGCAGAATCTTGAGTCTACAGTAATCTGTAAAGACTTGTAGGGATCTGGCGGCTTAACTGGCCGAAGTGATCCTAGACGAGTTACCTTCAGAAAATACCTTAAGACTCTTATAATGTTGAGTGTTAGTGAGTAAACATTCCTAGTCTGATTCAGCGTGTTTGAGTTCATGGTGACAGCGTCAGGCCCCAAGCTTCGACAGAATCCATTTATGGTTGATCCTAAGCGATCTTGAGCCTTACCTGCTGACCTTGACCTGATGAGAATCCTTAACTTCTGGCCTGTATGTCTTCATCGGTGGATTCCCCCCCAACCCGTGTCTCGATCCAGTTGCTGCTGTTTGTGAACAATCGGCTGGCAACCGCAGAGATCGCCTACCAACTTCGGGAGCATGTCCGACAGCTTCCAGGCGACTATCCCACTCATCTGGACGTCGTTGAGATTGGTGAGCGTCCCTATTTGGCCGAACATTACAAACTGGTTGCAACACCTGCCTTGGTCAAGATCGCTCCCCTACCCGCTCAAGTCTTAGCGGGGGAGGATCTGGCAACCCAGTTAGAAGTATGGTGGCCTCGTTGGCAAGGTCAAGCCGCTTTAGCAGCAGGCAAAACCGAAGCCGAACGGCAGCAGGAGCACCCCCAGATGACGGAAGCCTTGCTGCAGATGTCAGAAGAGGTCTTTTTACTGCGGCAGGAGCGATCGCAGTTGCTGGAACAGCTCCGTTTCAAAGATCGCATTCTGGCCATGCTCGTTCACGATCTGCGTAGTCCCCTGACGGCAACGGGATTAGCCGTTGAAACGCTGCAGCAGGTCTATCAGTTGGATGAGGTAGATCCCAAGCTCGCCCAGCATTTATTGGAGCAGGCTCGGACTCAGCTCCGCAAGATGGACTCCATGATCACTGATATTCTAGAGGCCGCTCGTGGCACAGCGTCAGAGTTAGTGATCCAGACTCATGAACTGCATTTGAGCCGACTGCTCCATACGACGCTAGAGGACTTTCAGGATCGAATTCTCGCCAAGCAGCTGAGTTTGAGTACCGATATTCCGAGTGACCTACCCTCCGTTCAAGCCGACGAAGATAAGATCCGGCAGGTGTTGGCCAATCTACTCGATAATGCTGTCAAATATACCCCTCAGGGAGGCCAGATCCGGGTCCACGCTCTCCATCGCACCACCCAGAAAGTCCAGGTAACTGTGAGTGATACGGGGCCTGGTATTCCTGCTGAGGCTCAGGAGCGGATCTTTAGTGATACCGTGCGCCTCGATCGGGATCAGCAACAGGAAGGCTACGGCATTGGGCTATCCCTCTGTCGTCGGATCATTCGAGCTCATTATGGTCAGATCTGGGTCGATTCCTGTCCTGGTGAGGGCAGCAGCTTTCATTTCACCCTACCTGTTTATCGCCTCTGAATCGAGATCATGACCAAAACTAATGGGATACAAGCCCCGCCCTTTTAGGGCAGCTTTTTGCGGT
>CAZONZ010000286.1:0-5667 GCA_964581005.1 uncultured bacterium | reverse complement strand
GATCCTCATGAAGGATTTAGGCATGGCAGGTGCATCCCGTGTGTCCACATCCGACTCCTCCATCGGAATGACCATTAGCACAAACATCACTGCAGAAGTACTTGCCGTCCTTTTGGATCGCCGTTCCGAGATCCACAACACACAAGCAGGACTCACAAGCACATTTCAACTGAGTTACTGTTACCATCACAACCTCCTGATTGCTGACTATCTGAGCAGGTGTTCATGACTTGACTCTAACATCTGAATAATTGTTCAGGTATAATGATAACGATTCCCGATCTTCCCTTCCACCTTGGTTAACGTGCGATGTCGATCCCTGCTGCTGATAGCGATCCAATCAACCCACTCAACCCAACAGTAGACGCTCAATTTGGTGAGATCGATCCAAGGGATTTGCCTGATCTTCTGGATCCGAGCCATGCCTTAGAGGTTCTCTCAATGGATCAAGCTCAGGAAATGTCAGAATTTTTTAGCATTCTTGCCGATCCCAATCGCCTGCGGATCCTTTCAGTCTTGGCTCAGCAGGAACGGTGTGTTCAGGATCTGGCGGTGATCATGGGGATGTCAGAATCGGCTGTCTCCCATCAGCTACGCACCCTCCGATCCTCTCGCTTGGTACGCTATCACAAACAAGGGCGCAAGGTGTTTTACTCCCTCAACGATCATCATGTTCAGATCTTGTATCAGGTTGTTGCTGAACATCTGCAAGAATCGGAAACCTAGACGTGATCCTCGCCTGATCAAGGTTGATGAGAAGGATGGATTAGGGATCGCCTACGGTTGATCGGGCTATGATTTGAAGTGCTTGCCTGTTTAGGAGCTTATTGGTTTATGCTTACAAACCCACCTGTGACACGCAGACGCTTTATCCAGGCTACGGTTGCTACTGGATTTGCGGTAGCTGTTTTGCCTGTGACGGCTCAAACGATCACGACGGATAGCGAAGGACTGATCGCAGGTTCAATCATGATCCCAGTTGGAGAGGAGGCGATCCCCGGCTATCGGGCCATGCCTGCTGAGGGAGAGCCGTTTCCACTGGTGTTAGTGGTGCAAGAGATCTTTGGGGTGCATGAGCATATTCAAGATATTTGTCGCCGCTTTGCGAAATTGGGCTATGTTGCTGTAGCTCCCGAAATGTTCTACCGCCAAGGGGATGTGTCTCAACTGAGTAGCATTGATGAAATTCGTCCGATCGTGGCTCAGGTGCCGGATGCTCAAGTGATGGCCGATCTCGATGCGACGATAGCTTGGGCGGTGGAATCTAGCCAAGCCGATCCAGAGCGAATTGGGATCACAGGATTTTGTTGGGGTGGGCGGATCACCTGGCTCTATGCGGCCCATAATCCAGAGATCGAGGCTGGAGTGGCCTGGTATGGGCGGTTAGTGGGTAATGAAAATGAGTTAACGCCTCAACATCCTGTTGATATTGGGGCTCAGTTGACCGTGCCTGTGTTGGGGCTGTATGGGGGAGAAGATACGGGGATCCCGTTGAAGACGGTTGAGCAGATGCGGGCTGAGTTGCAGAAGGGTGAAACGGCTTCGGAGATCGTGGTCTATCCAGAAGCTCCTCACGCCTTTCATGCAGACTATCGGCAAAGTTATCGTAAGGAGGCGGCTGAAGATGGCTGGCAGCGCCTGTTGGCCTGGTTTGAAGACTATGGGGTGGCTTAACGCGATCTAAACTGATGGATTCTGATAGATTCTGATCGGCTCTGAACCTGGACAAGTGAGCGGGTCTCCTCTCAGGTTTCTGAGGGTCAAGCACATATCTGGATCTTGATCCTCAGAATCTTAAAGATCCTTTGCTCTCCCGATCCCTCAAATCCTCTGAACCTCTGACGGTCATGCATTTATGCCTCTTGATCCCTGGTTAAGTGTGATGTCGGTTTTTCTGCAATACTCTGATCTCACGAGATCCTACTGTAAGGATCCCAGTTCGAGGATCCAAACATCCATTCAAGGGTTAAGATCCCACCTAAGATCCCCAATTTCTCTCAGGATCCTTACCTATGATCAGCGTTCTGCATCTCTCGGATATTCACCTGGGTAGCGGCCTAGCCTACGGACAGATCAATCCTGACACTGGGATCAACACGCGACTTGAAGATTTTGTGAATAGCTTAAGCCAGTGCATTGATCGAGCTATTGCTCAACCTGTGGATCTCGTCGTGTTTGGGGGAGATGCCTTCCCGGATGCGACACCGCCGCCGCTGCATCAAGATCTCTTTGCTCACCAGTTTCGCCGCTTGGCTGATGCTGGGATCCCAACCGTGCTTTTAGTCGGAAATCATGATCAATATGGTCAAGGACAGGAGGGTACGAGTCTAGCGATCTATCGCACGCTTAGAGTGAATGGATTCTTTGTGGGGGATAAGCTGCAAACCTTTCGGATCCAGACTCCCAACGGATGGGTGCAGGTGACGACGTTGCCCTGGTTAAATCGATCGGTGTTGCTGACTCGCCAGGAGACGATCGGGCGTCCGGCTCAGGAAGTTGGGTTAGAGCTATTGCGACGGTTGCAGGTGTTGCTAGAGGCTGAGATCCGTCAGTTGGATCCCCAGATCCCCTCGATTTTGCTGGCTCATGCTATGGTCGATACGGCTAAATATGGATCGGAGCGACACCTCGCCGTGGGGAAAGGGTTTACAGTGCCCTTGTCGTTGTTGGCTCGATCTGCGTATCAATATGTGGCCTTGGGACATGTGCATCGGCATCAGGTGCTCTGCTCGGATCCTCTTATGATCTATCCCGGCAGTCTGGAGCGGATCGATTTTGGCGAGGAACAGGAGACGAAAGGATTTGTGATCGTGGACATGGATCAGCAAGGATCCCGATTTGAATTTGTGCCACTCGCTGCTCGCCCGTTTCGCACCATTCGTGTCGATCTGACTCATCTACCGGATCTACCTGAACTATTGGATCAAGAGGATCAAGAGGAGCAAAAGGATCCACTCGTTCAAGCCAATCATGGACGAAGTCAGGGGGATCCTCACGTCAACAGGCGATCCTCCAGGAGATCCTCAGCTCAGGGCCAGGAGCGATCAAAGACATCCTCCCAACCCCGATCCTGCCAGGAGGAGATCTTGAGAGCCATTGCGCGAACGGATATTGAAGCAGCGATTGTGCGATTGATCTACCGAGTTCGGCCTAACCAATTGGATCAACTTGATGAAGCAGGGATCCATGCAGCGTTGAAGCCTGCTTTTAACTACACGATCACCCCAGAAGTCATCTCACCCTTACGAACTCGCCTACCCGGATTGGATCCAAGTCAGGTAGAACCCTTGCAAGCATTAGAGCATTACCTCCAAACTCGTGAGGATCTAGCAGGATTACAGGGGGATATGATGGCCGCCGCTCAACAGTTGTTTGAGTCTACTGATCTAGATGAGTTGGAGTTTGAACAGGGGCAGGCTGAGGTTGAAACAGATGGGATCGATCCCGTCTTTGCCAATTGGCCCGTCGAACAACAGCTGCGACTTCTGTAATGGAATGTAATACGATCTGGCAAAAAGTCAGGTAACCAGCATGTGACAATTTGGATAGGATTTGTGGATCCTGTTTATATTTTCTGCTTCTGGACTGTTGCCCATGTCTGTATTTCCAAAACCCACTCTCAGTGATCAACTCCATCCTTTGATCCAAGATTTAGCCAACTCAATTCTAGAGATCTGGCATACTCAGCTGAGCTTATCAGTGTACGATCTACCAGAGGATCTAGGGTATGTGGAAGGGCGGTTAGAAGGGGAGAAGCTGATCATTGAAAACTGCTGCTTTCAAACTCCACAATTTCGGAAACTGCATTTGGAACTGGCTAAAGCAGGATCAGGCTTAGATATTCTCCACTGTGTCATGTTTCCTCAGTTAACCTATGATCTGCCCATGTTTGGGTGCGATATTGTAGCAGGTCGAGGCCAGGTCAGTGCTGCGATTGTGGATCTCTCACCCTTGAAACCAATGGGAGAAGATCTAGAAAAGTTCGGACTTCCTGATGGTTATTCAGCAGAACTGGATCGTTGGCAATCACAGGGTAATCAGTTTCAGCAACGTCGGGAGCTGCCAGAGTGGGGGACGATCTTTTCTCCCTATTGTTTGTTTATTCGTCCGATCAATGCACAGGAAGAACAAGCCTTTTTAGACGCTACAGCAGGATATTTGAAACTCCATTGTCAGCAGGCTCAGATCGCAGCAGGAACAGCTGATCCGCATCAGATCTATGCAGCCCATTTTCGTTATAGTCAGCAGCAGCGTCAGAATGATCGGACTCGGCGAGTGTTAGAAAAGGCATTTGGAGTTGACTGGGCTGATCGGTATATGACAACGGTTTTATTTGATCTGCCGCCTCAGCCCTAGATCCAGCATGGCAAAATGGGATTCAGTCCTGATGTTCTCAAGATCCCGTGGTGACTCCGCAACTTCCACCGATCCAAACCCTTACCCTCCTGCAGCAAGCCCTTACCCACCGATCCTTTGCTCACGAGCACCCTCAAGAGGGTGGAGACAACGAGCGCTTAGAGTTTTTAGGAGATGCCGTATTAAACTACTTGATCGCAGAATTCTTGTTCAAACGCTACCCAACTCAAACCGAAGCCGATCTGACCCGGATCCGGGCTGCTGTCGTGGATGCGACTCACCTAGCTCATCTAGCTCAACAACTGGGAGTCGGATCCCGGATGCGCTTAGGGAAAGGAGTAGATCAAACTGGAGGACGTGAGAATCTATCCTTACTCAGCAATACGTTTGAAGCCTTGATCGGAGCTTATGTTTTGGATAGTGGAATTGAGGCTGTGCGACTCTATGTCGAAGATCTGTTTAGTCCTGTAATTGAGTCGATCTTGGTTCAACAAACAACAGCCCCGCACAAACAATTATTAGTTGATCCGAAGGGATATTTGCAGCAGTGGTCATTGGCGACATTTGGTGAGATCCCTCAATATTTTTTACTGGAGGCAACGGGTCCAGATCATGCCAAACAGTTTACAGTAGGGGTGCGGATCCATCAGACCATGTATGGGATCGGGAATGGGCGACGCCAAAAAGAAGCTGAGAAACAAGCAGCAGAGGCGGCTCTTAAAGAGTTGGGGTTAGAGATGTGACTATAGAATGTCTGCTCCAAGATTTGATCACACACCTCAATTAGGGCCAGCGCATCTTAATATCTATGAGCCAAAGAATCTGGTTGTGATTACGATCTAAATTCGAGATTGTTGAGCACCCGCACACCATGCACATTATTGCGTGCGGGTTTCCCTCTCTAACTACAGATCAAGATCATGTCAGTTCAGTAGGGGAACGATGGTTGGATGGAAAACTTAGACAAGAGGCGCGCAATAATGGAGACATTGCAATGATCCCTGTCGGTATTTTACATCGCTGTAACTGGAATACGTCAGTTCAATTTATGGTGTTAGCGATCAAGCCTGAACTACTCAAACACGTTGGTCAAGATTGGGTCAACCTTGATCAGATTGAACTGATTCCTTTTTTTTAAGAGGTTTAAGAAGTAAGCCTTTTACGCTATCAGAAATAGATTCTAGGGAGATTGGCCATGAATCCGATCGACACGATTCAAGTTGAACAGGTTCTTATTCCTAACCTGGAAAGAAATGATCGGAGGCAAGCCCATGAGGAGGTTAGCCTGTCGGGATCTACAGCGGGATCTAC
>CAZONZ010000285.1:0-5676 GCA_964581005.1 uncultured bacterium | reverse complement strand
GTAGAAGTAACGTTCCTTGAGCCGATCCAGAACTCTTTGATCCGCCTGGTTTGGCCTCACCGTCAGGTTTTGCCATTCTGGAAAGAAGGATCCGTCGGGTGATCGGTTCAGCCCCAGCCGATCCGATAATTCCTGAAAGGTTGTAATGGTTTTCTCAATGGCCAGTAGAGTGGTCATGGCTTGATGTCCTCCTGATCTTTATGCCTTAACACCTCCATGACATCCCTGGCAAGCTAGGAAACCGAGCTCTTGTCAAGAGTAGATATACTTGTGAGGCAGTGAGAATGGAAAATTGATGAAGCTGGGATCTGGCCAGGAATGCAGCGGAGTTGAGCTCCTATGAGAAAAACCCGAAAACCCAATCGAGATCATGCCGGACAGTCCCAACGACCCATGCTGGAGGACCATTTCAGAGTTCGTCAGGATTGAGGCCCAATTCTCGCAATTTCTCAGCCAGTTGATCGGCTCGTTGGCGCTCAGCCTCCGCTCGCTGCTGTTCAGTGTCTGCCCGTTGCTGTTCAACCTCCGCTCGTTGCCGCTCCATCTCGGCTCGTTGCTGCTCAGCCTCTGCTCGTTCCGCCCCTGTAGGAATGATACGTCCCTCTCGATCACACCAACGCAGCCATAGCCGCCTCACATCGTCCTCAAATGATCCTTGCCACACTGTCAGTCCTAACCCAACGGTGTCAAGCCAGATCAGCTGACCCACCTCGTTGATCCCTTCGACAGGGGTAATTTCCTGATACTCCCCTGACACCAGAGTCCAAACCCGCAGCAGGGCTCCATTCATCTCTGCTTCCCCCTGGATCTGCCGCAACGGATCAAACACGACATAGTAAGGTACACCGATGTCGGCGTAGATCTGTCGCTTGCTCCTCAGCTTGCCTTTGTGCTGAGATTTGCGACTCAGGCTCAACTCGTCTCCCTCTGAATTCGAGACAATTTCAATGCAGACGTTCGGGACTTTGCCAAATTCCCACACTAAATAGGATCGGTTCCGCTTTTGGGAAAAATCGCCTGCCCGTTGTACCCCCAAGCTCAGCATCACATCGGGAACGATCGGATCGCCTTTCAGCTGATAGAACAAACCGACATTTGCCGCCAGCAAAAACGGCATGGGCAGGGCTTTGGAACTGTAAACGGGCTCAACCAGAAGCCGTTGCTGCACTTCAGATTGAAAACTGTCCACGGGAGCATCATCCTCAAGAACCAGATGGCTAATATCGAGATCGGTCAGGACAGCTGTGGCATCCTGATCTCGATCGATCAATTGAGAGGTCATAAGCAGGTGCTGAACCCAGCAATACGATCATTATCCACCAAAGTCGGAGTTTGCCGCTTCAGGGCTTACATTTCAGTCTGATAAGAACCTCTGCATTCGTGAATCCATATCCCTGCTAATTTCTCCACCCATTCTTTCATCTCTTTATTGTCCGCTTCGACTCACTAGCCCACTGCTGCCAGGGTTGATGCCTCAAGTCAGTGCCTTTTTCGGATAGCCACATCGATCGCTCGCTTGGCTAGATCCCTCAGCGATCCGGATCCAAACTGAAGCTGTGGCTAAATTGTTGGGTGTAGAATTGGGCATAGCGACCCCCTTGTTTTAAGAGTTCGGTATGAGTGCCTGATTCCAAGATCTGCCCCCCTTCTAAAAACAGGATCCGATCCGCCTGATAAACTGTACTCAACCGATGTGCAATAATAAACACTGTTCGTCCTTGCATGGCCCGTTCTAGAGCCTGTTGAACTAGCGTTTCTGACTCTGAATCGAGGGATGAGGTGGCTTCGTCCAAGATCAAGATCCGAGGATCATAAAGAATTGCACGGGCAATCGCTACTCGTTGTCGTTGGCCTCCCGATAAAGTGATCCCTCGCTCCCCAACCCAGGTTTGATAGCCATGAGGCTGCTGCAAAATAAACTGATGGGCATTAGCGGTTTCCGCTGCGATCTGGATTGTTTGCTGATCAACATCCGGCTGTCCGTAAGCAATATTTTGAGCGATCGTTCCGGAAAATAAGGTGATATCTTGCGGTACAATCCCGATCTGACGCCGCAGACTGATCAATTTAACCATGCGAATATCGATCTCATCAATCAAGACTTGACCAATTTGAGGATCGTAAAGACGAGGCAATAAGTTGACTAACGTTGTCTTGCCTGCTCCAGATGGACCGACTAAAGCGATCACAGCACCGGGATCAATCTGCAGTGATAGATCTTGGAAAACAGGTCGATCGGAATGGTAAGCAAAGTAAACATGGCGATACTCAACTTTACCCTGGATCGCAGGCAATGGAATCGCATCCGGTTGTTCCTGGATCGTAGGCTGAATTTTGAGCAGATCAAAGATCCGTTCGACTGAGGCTTCCGCTTGTTTGAACTCGTTGTAGTGATTGGTGACCAGATCAATCGGGTGGATTAATAAACCTACAGCAGCGAGATAACTCACAAATGATTGGGCGGTCATCTGGCCTAACGAGATCTGCCATCCACCTAACAAAAATAAGAACAAAATGCTCAGGACTTCGAGAAATCCAACCACTGGATACTGGATCGCTACCAACCGTTGGGCTCGGTATTTTGCTTGGCGGTGATGTTCGGCCTCCTGCTTAAACCGATCCACTTCATACTCTTGAGCAGCAAAGGCTTGGACTAAACGCATACTGCTCAACACTTCCGTCAATAAACTTGATAAATGAGAAACCTGTTGCTGACTCTGACGCGACAAGATCAAAATCCGCCGACCGAACTGACTGATCAACCAGGCCATTAGGGGAGCCAGGATCAGGCTGGCCAACGTTAACGGCCAGTTCAAATAAAACATGTAGGCGGGAATAGCGATCAGTTGCAGCGTACAGGAAATAAATTGGCGCGATAGCTTATCAACCACTTCACCGATCCGATCCACGTCTTCCGTGAGTCGATAGGTTAGATCGCCGGTTTGAGAGTGTTCAAAAAAGTCTAATCCTAAGTTGTGTAAGTGGGCATAGATCTGGCAGCGAAGATCCAGAGCAACGGCTAGGGATGCCTCGATCATGGAGATATTTTCACCATATTGGAACCCACCTCGAAGCAGAAATGCTAGAGCCGTTAAACTTAGCCAACGGGTGATCGGTTCCACCTCACCGCGACCGAGATAATAGGAAACTTCACCGGCTAAGTGGGGTAAGGCAACTGTGGTTAAAACATAGGCGATGGTAAAGGTTAACCCCCGGCTAAAGAGCGGGCGTTGTTTCCACAAAAACGGTGTCAATAATGGGTAACTCGATCGATTGGCCATCTTAGGTGTCGATTGCCTCCGTTGAATAGCCGAGAGACTGCAAGAGAACCTTCGCAATCCGAAACGATCCTCCCGGTGGACCAAAACGATGGCGACCATGCTCCAAACAAGCGGCTAGATAGTCCGGATCCTCCAGGATCTCAAGGCTGCGTCGAGCGGCTTGCTGCAAGATCTGGGGGGTGGCGGCTTCGGTGCCGATCATTTGGGCTGAGAATCCGATCAAGCGGGTTTGGGCTTCGGCGAAGGGGTAGTTAAATTGAGGGCCTTTGCCAGCAATGTGGATCACAGGTTTACCTAAGGCTGCAGCTTGTTCAACGGCTAGTCCGGCCATCCCGATCACTAACGAGGTCTGATGAATAATATCCCCAAACGCATCACGAAAACAGAGAACTTCTGGGGTGATTGAGTCTGGGAGAGGATCGTGAAGTCCTGGAACCTGGTGGAGATCCGAGAGAGCTTGAGAAGCTTGAGGATCCTGGAGATTCTGAAGATCTAGAGTTCCACTATACGTTAACCGTCCCTCGTCGCAATGCCAGCCAGCTGCTGCCGCGATCGCAGGTAATTGGTTCATCAGATTCGGAACTAAGGCGGCGCGAAACTGGATCGATGGGTTCAATTTAGCAATCTCAAGCACCAGCTGCAGTTGCAGGGCGAAATTGCGTTCGGCTTCGGGTAATCGAGATCCGGGCAATAAGGCGATCATCGGTTGATGGGGCTGTAATTCCAGATCTTTGCCAGACACCTGTAGCCGATCCATTGCCGGGATGCCGCCAAACATGGCTTTGGAGAGCCCCTGTTGCTGCAGATCTTGAGCGGTATAGGGATCTTTCGTGATCACCGTCAAGCAGCGGCGGGATCGAAGGGTGCATCCGATCAACGGTCCTAAGCGTAGGCGGCCCTCGTAGAGACTCGACAAACAGGAGATAAAGGACACAAACGGTCGTCCGGTGATGTAAGCAAACGCCTGTGAGACAATATCCCCCGTTGCCATGATCAGATCACAGCTGGGGGCATACCGCCGTACTGCCTGAATTTGCTGCCAGGTCAACCCGATCAACCCGGATCCAATATCCCGCAGCAACAGCAACCGATTCACGTAGGTAAATCCGCCGGATGGCATCGTTTGGGTTGGTCCAATGATCGGCACCTGCAGACGGCGATAGGCCTGACCTTCCCCCACGATCGGCAACGCAGCAATCTCCACCTCAGGCTCCAGCTCCCGCAACGCCTGAATAATGTAGGCCGAGTGATTATCCTCACCATGACCATTACTGAGAAACAAGATCCGCTTGGCAACCGACATGTCAGGATCCGCTAAAGAATGGCTCCACCCGCTTCAGAATCAGAGCCGGAATTTCGATCTGGGTTCAAGCGCTGCACGCAAACACCGAACTCAACCCGAATCAACTACCCTCTTTTTACTTCTACCAGCAGCTTTGCGATCTGGCGATGTCAGGATCGACCTTGGTTAAGTAGGCTTGATCGGGTCAACTCCCAGGCAAAAGGCGGAGCTCATGCCCTGCTCATGCCCTTGCGACTCCCCGATTTGCAAAATTCACCGCTGATCAGCCTGTCAACTTGGAGCCAGAATCAGTACTATCAAAGCGATCCAGTAGCCCTGAGGGCTCAAACCATAATTCTAGGAGTGGCGTGATGACTGAGGCAGATCAGAAAGACAAGGGATCGAGTTGGACTTTTCTGGTGATTGAAGATCATCCAGAGGTGGCTCAGAACAATTGTGAGTGGCTCCAGCGGCTCGATAGTGAAGCGAAGTGTCACATGGTCACCGATCCCAACGACGCGATCCAACGGCTGAAACGAGGGCAACCAGATCTTGTCGTGTGCGATATTCTCTATGGCCAAACCAGTGGTGAGCAGTCAGCTGAGCCGGGTCTGGAAATGCTGCGCCACATTTTTGAGACCTATCCCACGTTGAATGTGATGGCCTATTCCAGTGAACCTCTCCTCTTGCGGCCTGTTGTGGCTCTGATCAGTAAACACCAGGGGGGATTTGCGGCAGTCAATAAAATGGAGCGGCGCACCGTGTTCCTGGAAGGGGCTAAAAGTGCTCTGAATGGAGAATTGCGGATGCCTCGTGAACTGCGCGGCTTAACCAAGCTAACGGATCGGGAAGTCGAAGTGCTCAGCCTGCTCTGCAAAGAAGCCCTCACGGATCAAGCCATCGCCGATCGGATCCATACCAGCAAAAAAACCGTTCAAAACTGCATCCAACGGTTGAAAGAGAAGCTGGACATCTTTGAAGGTGATGATGAGATCAATGCCCGTGTGGCGATGTGTATGACTGCTGTCCGCAACAAGATCATTCAGTGGTAGAGGCTGGCTGGGTCGATCCGGATTCAGGATGGCGCAAGGATCTGATGAGAGGATCTGCAGG
>CAZONZ010000284.1:0-5721 GCA_964581005.1 uncultured bacterium | reverse complement strand
GTCATGCTGATTGATCCTCAGTGAACGTCCTTAAACATATTCATCAACAAGGCTCCGTTGCGCGATCCGTTCTTGCTCTGCTTGCAGCCGTTGACCCACTTCCTGCAAATGGTAAAGACTAAAATCCGGTTTGGCAAAGATCGGTGGTCCTTCCAGACTGTTCATCACCCGCAACGACACCCGCTCTAATCCCGTTTGATAAATGAATGCTCGCACCTGCTCATCGTAGAGTTGGGCACGAAGGGCGCTAAAGAAATCGATCGGCTGACCTGGAAACATATCCACCAACTGCTCGATCTCCCAACCCGAAAGTCCATCTTCCGCAAAGATCCCAGCCACAATCCCCATCCGATCATTTCGATCTGGCTCCCAGTAATACTTCTCCATACGTCCAGCTCGCACCAAAGGACCATAGAGGGTGGCAAAGTCATTACCAGTCACCAAAATCGGGATCCGTTGGATCGGTTTGTCTTCATAGCTGCCCGGTAGCTGCACGTTGGTCGGGTTGTCAGCAATATTCATTAACGTGGCACTGACTAACTGGGTATTGACGGTGTACTGGGTAACTTTATCAAACCGTCCGATCCCAGCATCCAGATCGTTGATCATTAACACACACATCCGCCCCCGCACCCGCGCCAACTCAGCTGCTTCCCGGTACCGAAGACGCAACATCCGCGACGGATCTCCAGCATCCGGACTTTCCAGCTCTCCTCCCGAAATGTGAATCGCCTCGATCCGCATCTGCTCAAAGATCAGCTGGCACTGGAACGTTTTGCCCTCCCCCTTGCGACCATGAATGCCCAGGATCAGGGGCACTCGTAATCCAGGAACGTTGAGAAAGTTCTTGGTAATATGGACAGCCACCTTATCCAGAAAGCGGGGAGAGATGTAGTACGCCATGCCGAGAAGTCCTTGAAACCCGTGGAAACTCTTGAAGCCATGATCAGAGATAGATTCAGATCAATGCCCTAGAGGAGGAGCAAGACGAGAACCTATGACTCCGGCATCAAAGGACGGAATCCATGCTTGCGGGAGAGGGCTCCGATCTCGTCTACTTTTTCCACCGTAATATGATTGCGGCCCCAACTAAAATTGGTGTGCAATTCCTCAAATTCCAGGATCATGGACTCGGCAAAGCAGGCGAACAACTGGCGAGTGGGATTGGGCACATTGAGAAACTGCATGATATCCCACTCAATATCCAGAGAGTGTTCAACCATTCCCCCATTGATCACGTGTAACCCCTCTCGCTGCACCTGAGTCGCCATGTTTTTGGGATAGCCTCCGTCAATGATCACGCAAGTTTGCCGCAATTGAGCCGGATTGATGGCCATCCCTTGGCTCATACTGGCCACCCAAATGATCACATCTGCCTTGGGGAGAGCGTCCTCCAGCACCTGGATTTCGCCTTGCTTCAGAGAGGCTTGCAGATCCTGTAAGCGACTTTGTTCTCTTGCGATCAACAGCAGTTTGCCTAGATCGGAGCGGCTGGTCAACCAACGACAGACCGCACTGCCAATATCTCCAGTGGCTCCGACCACAGCAATCGTGGCTTCGGTCAGAGGGATCCGATAGCGTTTCGCAGCTTCCAGGGCTTGCTGACAGATGATGTAAGCGGTGTGGGTGTTGCCAGTGGTGAAGCGCTTGATCTCCAGATCAATATTGCGAACCCGCTTGAGGCTTTCCAGCTTAAAATTTTCAAAGATAATGCTGCTAAAGCCGCCTAAGGCCGTGATGTTGAGACCGCGTTTTTGGGCCAAGGCCATCGCGTTGAGGATCTTGCGGCAGGCGGTTTTGACTTTGCCCAGGGCGAGCATTTCGGGGAGGAAACAAGACTCAACATACTGGCCATGGATCTGTTTGCCGGTAATACTCGTGACGGTGATCTCATCCACCATTTGGGCTGGAGCCATGCACCAAAACTCCAGATCGCTATCCGCATATTCCGGGTAGCCGAGCTTGCTGGCCACAAGCTTCGCGTGAGCCAAATTGGTCAAGTGCCCGATCAGGCCGAACATAGTTTCGACTCTCTTCCCCTAAAGGCTGGCTAGATCCAGAGGATCCACCGCTTAACAGTACCATATCCTAATCAATTGCTGTCACTCCGACAAGGTGACTGCTAGAGGTCACTGATCTAGAATCAGAACCCTGGCTCTCAATCCGGGCTAGCCTTCGATCTCTTGCTCTAGATTGGGAAGGGCTCAACACTCTGACTCTCAATTCGAGCTAGCGTTCGATCTATCCCTCTAGATTCGGACTCGCCCAACCGATTGAAGCCTAGATCCTCCACTACCTCGTCTAGACACTTAAGCAGGCCAATGGAAATCCCACAATTCAACGATCGCTGGACACCTTACCTAGCCACTGTATCTCAACGCTTCAATCGAGAGCTGGGGGTTCAAATGATGGGTGAGCCCGATTGGATCTTACCTCCAGATCTCAAATCGTTAGCTTTTTGGCAAGCCTGTCAGCATGATCATCTTAACGATCGACTAAGTGTGCCCTTCTACACCCTTCGTCAACCCAAAAAGCGGGAACACTGTCTCGATCTCGGTTGTGGAGTTAGCTTCTTGATCTATCCCTGGAGTCAATGGGATGCCTTTTTTCACGGCCATGAACTCAGCACTCGGATCGTCCAAATGATCCAATCACGCGGATCCCAGCTCAACTCCAAGCTATTTAAGTCCATGCGCCAGGGAGCCGCTCACCAGTTAGATGCCTATGATCCTGAATCCTTTGATCTGGCGATTGCAACCGGGTTTGTTTACTACTATCCCATTGATTACTTGGCGGAGATTTGGCAAGCTCTGAAACCAGTGTTGAAGCCAAAATCTCAGTTGATCCTAGAAGTCGTCAATCCAGATTCCAAGTGGGCTGATGAGTGGGGCTTGATCGAGATCTTTAAGGGCACTGAACCGATCTTGGCTCCCTTGACTGATTGGGAGAAGGTGATCAAGCAATTGCAGGGGCGACTGGTCAAACGGGCCGATGGAGAGTTGTTCACAACCTGGCTGATCCAAGTCAGTTAACGTGGGGTAAATACAAGGAATTTTTGGATCAATGCAAGCATGATGGGAAACGTGTCAGCCTATGACCAGCGTAACTTTGGATCTCCGGCCCACCCTGGAGTTGACCGATCAGCAGTTTGAACAGATCTGCCAGTCCAATCCCGATCTGAAATTTGAACGCACTGCTTTAGGAGCATTAGTGATCGTGGCTCTTACAGGTGGCGAAACGGGTCGCCGCAACATTAAACTGAGTGCCCGTCTGGAAAACTGGAGTAGTCAGGCTAATTTAGGTGTTGCCTTTGACTCGTCTACCGGATTCCGTTTACCCAATGGATCGATCCGCTCTCCCGATGCTGCCTGGATCCGACTTGATCGCTGGCAGAGTTTAACGGCTGACCAAAGACGGAAGATTGTGCCCCTCTGCCCTGATTTTGTGGTTGAACTTCGATCCAGTAGTGACGAACGAGACGATCTGCAAGCCAAGCTACAGGAGTATTTGGAGAATGGCGTTCGCTTAGGGTGGCTGATTGATCCTGAGTTGCAAGAAGTGGAGATCTATGTCCCCTCTCGATCGGTTGAGGTTTTGATCCACCCCCGCTACGTGAGTGGAGACGATATTTTGCCTGGTTTCCAATTGGACTTGTCAGGGATCCTGGCGGACTAGATCCCTGATCGATGAAGAGCTTGAAGGTAAAGATAATGTGTAGGACTCAAGCTATAGCGTGGGATCTTTGATCCAGCTCAAGGTGGCTTGAGCCTCCAAGGCGTGATCCAAGTTAACTCTCAGAGATCGGTGCTCCAAAGGTTTGATCAAACTCATAGAGCAACTCATCGATCTCCTCTAGCGCCTGGTTGACATCAACCCGCAAACTACCAAGATCAGACTTTTCCAGCAACTTGGCTACAGCAGGGCGTTGTTGTCGGATCTGGTTAACCCGTTCCTTTAAGATTGTGATTTCAGCTTGATCCATACAGCAGCCTGACCTGAATTCAGCCTCTCCAGCTTAAATCATTTCTCCCGATCCGCCTCCCCCTGGCCTGCATGATCTCGGCTACACCCGAAAAATAGAAAAATAGAAAATTAGACTATCTATAGCCATGAGCAGCTCAGATCCCTATAATGAGAGATCGTTGTTTATAAGGCTGTGCGGATCAGGTTGATAAGATCGTTGTTTCCCGAAGGTTCACCTCAGCTTCATGCTAGATTGGCGAACTATCGGTCTGAGCAGGATCACCTGTACGGCAGAAATGAATCAGATGACCTACGCGATCATTGAAACGGGTGGAAAACAGCTTTGGGCAGAGCCCGGTCGGTTTTACGATATTGAGCGTTTGCATGTCGAGATGGATACCGCGATCGATATCAAAGAGGTTTTGCTGGTTAACCATGAGGGTACGGTCACAGTAGGCCACCCCTATGTTGATCAAGCGGTGGTCAAGGCGCGGGTCCTCGATCATCGTCGGGATCGGAAGGTGATCGTCTATAAGATGAAGCCGAAGAAGAAAACCCGTAAGAAAAAAGGACACCGCCAATCCCTCACCCGCCTGTTGATCGAAGCGATTGAGCTAAACGGAGAAGTCCTTCAAGCTGTATCCCTGCCAACTGATCTGGGTGCCCCGCTCCTTGAGCTCGAACCCGAATTTGTGGTGCTGGAGGATGAAGATGAATCGGAGAGTGCTGAACCATCTATGATCCCTGCAGATCTTGAGTCCCAAGCCCAACCTGTGGTAGGGGACGATCAGTTAGAGGCTCCGGATCCAGATGCTACCGCTGTCGAGAACGTGGATCCCTCTGAGGTGACGAATGCCTCCGAGATGGCTGATCCCTCAGCACCTTCAGAACAAGGGGAAACTGGAGATTCAGCAGAATCGGAAACGGAAGCATCCTCGTAATCGGCTCCAATTGATTGTTTGATAGCATCCATTTTGCACCAAGGAGGACATCGTCATGGCTCACAAAAAAGGGACCGGAAGTACCCGCAACGGTCGGGACTCGAATGCCAAGCGTTTAGGAGTTAAGCGCTATGGTGGACAGCTGGTGCAACCGGGTCATATCCTGGTTCGGCAACGGGGCACCCACTTCCACCCTGGTACCAATGTCAGACTCGGTCGGGACAACACCCTATTTGCCGTCGCAGAAGGGATCGTCACCTTTGAGCGCTTTGGCAAACGTCGTCAGCGGATCAGTGTCTACCCCTTAGTCACCGAAACAGTGATCCCTGAAGTGGAGGATGCTGCAGTAACGGCTGGTTAACGGGGGTGTCAAGCCTCTACTCTTGCCAATCTATTGTTAAGGCATCTCCGAGATTTGTTGAAATCGCCGACTAAGCTAGAGATCGCATGAAGGAAGGGTGTGGATGAGAGTTTTCCTGTTTCGAGGGTTAGCCATAATTCATCTGATCCTCGGCGTCATGTATCTCTACTGGCGGATCACATCTGGCTTTCAAGGAGATGCCCTTTGGCTTTCGATCCTGTTTCTGATCGCTGAGATCTTTACATTTGCAGCCACCATTGGGTTTTGCTTAAGCCAACTGGCTCCTGAGTTCAAACCCGCTCTGAGATTTGAGGAACTCTCCGATCCAGCCACGGAGCCTCCTTATGTTGATGTCTTGATCATTCGTCGCTGGGATTCGATCGAGACCACTGCGCAAACAGCCAAGGCTGCTCTTCAACTTGCGTATCCCTGGCATCGTCTGTTTATTTACATTGT
>CAZONZ010000283.1:0-5723 GCA_964581005.1 uncultured bacterium | reverse complement strand
CTGCCACTATTGACCTCAACCGTCATATAGTTGGGGGTATCGATCTCATAAAAGAGTACACTTTCCAAACTGACATCAGGCATGCCTCCATCGGCAGCAGGGAAGACTAGACGACCGACAATGTCATAGTAGAGATCATCAGCTTCAGGAATACCGATGGTTCCGCCGATCTCCTCAACTTCCTCACCCAGCGTCTCACCGCCAACTGGACCCGTAACCACTTCCCAGATTGGATTGAGATCATTGCCGGGATTCACCTGAGCGAACATACCAGCATGATGATCCCCGGTCAAGAAGATCACATTTTGGATGTTGTTATCCTCAATGAAACTGATCAATTCCTGGCGCTCAGCCCAATAACCTTCCCACCGATCAAAGGGAAGCGCATAAAACTCATTGACGGGGAATTCATTCACGATGAACTTAAAAGTTGCGGTAGAAGCCAGCAAGTTATTCTGCAACCATGCTTTTTGCTCCTCTCCCAGCAAGATCAAATCTTGATCCCGTAGATCGGATTCAAAGTTCGGTCCTCCAAATACCCCAAGCCGAACCGGAAAACTCAGCTCAAACTCCTCAACGAGGCTATCGATCAAGGCTCTTTGATCCTCAATCGTTGCTCCAGGCACAATGGGAATCAGAGGTAAGGTATCGGTTAACGGATCCCGGTATTGGCGCAGATCAAGCGTAAAGAATTCAGCATTTGCTCCAGCTTGATATTTGCGGAAGAGCCGATTTTCCTCATTGACTCCACTGACTGGATCACTTTCAAAAGTAGGTGTGATCGGGTTGTACTCAAAGAAAGCTTGATAGCCAAACCCAGCTAAATCAGAAACATCCGTTAAATTGGAATCACCTGTGAGGGGGTTCGCTGTACCTGTCACAGCCGTTTCTGGACCTCCCCGACCACTGTAGTCATTGATCACTTCATGATCATCCCAGTTGGCCATAAAGGGCATGTTGACAAACAGATCGGGGAATCCTTCTCCGGTGTAGATTGGATCCCGTTGCTGGCGATACAAATTGCGGTAGAACTCCAAGTTGGACTCTGGTAGCCCCCCTTGCCAGAAGGCATCAGCGTATTGAGTATCCCCGTTGAAGATAAAGAAATCCGGATCGAATCGAGCAATCTCATTGCCCAGAGCCGCTGCAACCGGGTAAGGAGGTTCGTTGGCGCAGCTAAGTTGGAGGAACCGGATCGGGCGAGAATCGGATGCATCGGGCAAGGTCCGGAATCGGCCTACCGGACTCAGAGATCCACCGGGATCACGGAACCGATAGTAGTACTGGGTGCCAGCTGCTAGTCCAGTCACTTCAGCTCGAACAATGAAATCACCCGGCTCCAAACGATAGTTTTCTCCAGCTTCCTGGCGTGCATCAACAGTCAACTCTTGAACAATGTCCGCAAAACCAGGATCTGTCGCCACTTCAAGGGTTGCAGAGAATGTTGCTAGATCAACACCTTCTGGAGGCAAGATCCGGCTGGAGAGCACCGCACTGGTGTTGGTTGGATCCCCGCTAAAGACACTCTGGGGGAAGCTAAAGGGCTCAACCGGGATCAGGGCAATTTCATCGGTGCTAGCCAGATCTTGATCCGTTCCTGGGAGGAGGGTGTTGGTCTGAAGCAATGTGTTTTCAGGGGTAACCGGATCCCCAAAGGCCAGCAAGAAGCGGTTGGCCACCAACACAGCTGTATCGGCCAGGTTCAGTTCTTCGGGATCAGCTCCTGCAAAATTGAAGTCGGCTTCTGTTAGGCCGGTGGTCAGATCCCCTTCCATCACATCATTGGTCATGCCAGGGATCAACTCGTTCGCAGTCGCCGCCAAGTTTGCAGGAAAGAAAGGATTCTCAACTCCCATCGCTTGGTTCTGACGAGCTGCGATCTGAATCCCAATATCCGACAAACTAATCGTAAACGGATCATTGCGATAGAGGGTTGAGATCCGATCTGCAGGGGTGGCCAATTCCGTCGTGAGGCTGAGCTCAAACACCTGCACACAAGCAGAGGTCAACTCTTCATGTCCAGGGATACTGTAGCGATCAAGGCCACCCAGATCGATCAACTGCGATTCAACATCTGCAACATAAATAGTTTGACCATCCCCTGCACGATCGAGGGCGTAGTTCACAAAACGAGCATTGCCGATCACCATTTCTGCTGCGGGGAAAGTCTCCTCAGGGATCACAAGCTGCAGATTTCCTGCCAGGATTCCAGCAGGGAGTGGCTCAACCCACTCAGTCGCTAATTCTAGAGCTTCCGGATCGGCAACACAGCTAGAGGAGGACGTGACTAAACCAGGCTGATTCAGGATCACTCCACTTCCGTCTCCCCCAGAACTATCGGGTAGGAGTGCAGTAGTAGGGCCTCCGCCAGAAGAACACCCTACAACCAGAGCAACGGTGCAAATTCCTGTGATTAGGGATAGAGGATGCCGATCTCGACAATCCACCTTACCTGTGTCTGATCCGTTCATAAGCAAAACAACTCCTCTGAGCTTGTGCTAAACCCATTGGACAGAGTAAAGGATCAGACTACCCCTCCAGGTAAAGAGCACGTAAACACAGCTCGAATGTAGGAATTCTTTGGGTTTAGTCGTATTTGTTGAATCCTGTTGATATTTCGTTTCATTGTGCTAACCAAAAGCATGAGGTGATGATCGGAGACAGACGTGGAGCAATCATGATGAAATCCCCTGGATCAACTCTCAACCATTCCTCGGATTGGCTGGTTCCTCTGGGACAGCATCGTCCTCAAGCCCAGATCGATCTGTTTTGTTTCCCTCCCGCAGGAGCCGGAGCACTCTTCTTTCGGCAATGGCCAGCTCATTTGCCAGAATGGATCAACCTCTGGGCTGTACGGTTCCCAGGCCGTGAAACCCGACTGCGAGAGCCCCTACTCACCCAATGGTCTGAGATCATCGATCCCCTAGTGCAGGATCTCGACCAATATTTGGATCAAAGGGATCGGCCTTATGCTTTGTTTGGCCATAGTGTGGGATCTCTAGCGAGCTTTGAAGTTGCCCATCATCTGAGTTCTAGACCCACAGCTCTACTCATCTCCAGCCGCCAGCCTCCCCACCTGCCGACGATCCATCGCCCTTATCAGCGGCAGGATCACGAGTTGATTGCCGAGTTGCGATCAGACGGAAGCACCCCTGAAGCCGTTTTGCAAGATCGAGAGATGATGGCGTTAATCTTGCCGATCTATCGCGCCGATCTGCAGCTCAATATGGAATATACCTATCGTGACCGAGATCCGTTAACCTGTCCGATCCTGACCTTGGGCGGCGAAACGGATTCGATGGTGAAGCCTGCAGACTTAGCTCAATGGCAACGTCATACCGATCAACGATTTGAACAGCGGATCTTTCCAGGTGGACATATGTACTTAAGCCAGGACCAGGAACGGGCTGCTATGATTCAATCGCTGGCAGAGTTCATGATCCCAGCTCTAAACACCTGATCGGTTGTCAACCCCACTGATTCGACGACTAGATAAGAGAAGAAGATTTGGATCAAGTACTGGGCACGCAAGGCTGAATAGAATCCAGCGCCTCTTTAAGCTTGGGTTTGGCGTGGTAAAGATCCCATCGGTTTTGGAGATTCATCCAGAAAAATTCTGAGGTTCCCAAATACTTGGCCAAAAGCAAAGCTGTCTCAGGGGTGATCCCTCGCTTGCCATTTACAATTTCGTTGATGCGCTGATACGAGATCCCAATCGCTTTAGAGAGTTGGGTTTGGGACATGTCCATTGGGATCAAGAACTCCTCCATCAGCATTTCGCCGGGATGAGTTGGGGGACGATGCGTGGGGACGCGGACCATAACTTCACCTCGCTAAGAGCAGATCAAGGATGATAGTGATCCCAGCTGAATCCTCAATAGCGTATCATCATGGCTAACTGATGCATGTGCGATCCCTATGGAAGCGATTCCGACTCCCGATACTGCTGCGATGTCTAGAGGTGAAGTTGCGCTGCCGGAGGATCTGGGGCAACTGCAGCTATCTCTTCCCTCTCGCCCAGTTCAACGAGTGAATCGCTGGGAGTGGATCCTGTTCGGATTAGGGCTTGTGTTGCTGCTAATCAGTTGTGTCTTGAGATCGATCGGCTTGGGGCTCCCCGCAATCGCCTTACTGGTCGTGATCTCCTTACGGCGTGCCCTCAAAGACTGGGGAACGTTTCTCTGGCGGGTTTGGCGATCAGGTCAATTGGATACGCTACTTCCCTGGGTAGGACTGAGTTTTGCTGGGATAGGCGGATTAGTTCTCTCTGGGGTGGCCGATCGTTGGGGGATCTGGTTTAGCCAGTTGAATTGGGATGCCGTTGGAGCTCTGGGGGAGGTCTTGGGGGCAGGTGGACAGATCTTGATTGCGATCTTGGCCGCTTATATTGCATGGCGACAGTATATTATTTCCCGCGATCTAACCCTGCAACAAAATTTGATCACGCAACAACAAACGATCGATACCTACTTTGACGGAGTTGCCAGCTTAGTGGTGGCAGAAGATGGTCAGTTAGATGATTGGCCATTGGAGCGGGCCATTTTGGAGGGACGAACAGCAGCGATCATGAATGGAGTTGATCGGTTTGGGAAAGCCAAGATCCTCAGGTTTTTGTCAGGTGCAAATCTACTGAGTCCTCTGCGACGTGATAGTCATCTAGGCCGACCGATCTTGGATGGGCGAGGAGGCTATCAACAGGATCGAGAGCATGGGATCCGTGTGGTGCATTTGGGGACAACGTTGGAGCGAGCCGATCTGCATAGAACCGAATTACGGGGGATCGATTTCAGTGAAGTTAGCTTGGAGGAAACGAATCTAGCTGGATGTGATCTGAGTTATGCCAACTTGGTTGGGAGCAATCTGCGGGGGGCTAATTTGCAAGGTGCGGATCTGTATGGGGCCAAGTTTTTTGAAGGATCTGTGGAAGCGGTTACCCCAACCCAACCTAGACGGATCCCCAATTACATTACGGGAGCCTATACGGGAGCCCTGATCGAAGCGGCCAATCTTCGGGGGGTGCAGCGCCTTTCGCCTGAGCAGCGCTATTATCTCTGTGCTTGGGGTGGTCACAAGGCCCGATCCACTGTGCCGGGAGGATGTGCCGGGATCCCCGATCGAGCTGCGGAGGTAGTTCGACAAATCCGATCGGTGTGAGTAAATCGTTATGATCACGAGGATCCCGGAGCTAGCCCAAGATCCTTAAGATCCTTGTGCAACCAGAAGATCCCTGTGGGCTTAGGAATCAGCGTTGGGGGAAGCAGGAGGTTCGTAGAGAAACTCAAACAGATTGCCATCTGGATCTTTCCCGTAGAAGGAGGCGGTCCCGTCGCGGTGGCTGTGAACCGGGCCTACAGCGATCCCACTCTGCTGAATCCGATCATGTTCAGCTTCCAACTCAGCTAGATCCTCAAACAGAAACCCAAAATGGGGGCCTGCCGATCGATACCCCGGCCCCAGCAACGCTAACCCATCCTGACCAGCTTTAAGATAGGCCCAGTCGGAATCCTGCCACACCGGATCCATGCCCAAAGTCCGATAAAATTCGATCGCTTTCGGAATATCTTCAACTCGAACGGCCACATGCCCCAGTCGTCGTAATGCCATTGATCTCACCTGCTCTTGAGCAGCTCATGTCGAAGTCCTATTTTAACCTTATCGATCTTAGTGTATTGAACAAAAAGAGTGACGCATTCCCCCACCTCGCCAACGGCAGGTGGGGGTCA
>CAZONZ010000282.1:0-5724 GCA_964581005.1 uncultured bacterium | reverse complement strand
TCAGACTGATCCTGTTGAAAAAAGGCTTTGTAAGCTAACCAGAGAGCTAAGCCGATCACAACCATTGTGGCCAACCAGGTTGCCAGTCGAATGGCGATCAGAAGTAAGATCCCAATCCCCAAGACCTTAGCCACCAAGATCAGTTTGCCCGACCAACCGGAACCTGGGCCAGCCTGTTGTCGCAGGGTGTCTGTCGCTGCTCGATCCAGCTTACTGGCTTGATCCTTCAGGATCTCAAGTTCCATCTCTTTCAGTCGCATTCCTGGATCCTCTTCGTACAGATCCGGCTTTTGCCTCTGTCTCCAACGGTTTGAGGGATCCCCTTGAGATTTCATCGCTCAATGCCTCCAAACGCAACAACCCAATCTGCTCTAATCCATCCACACTCCAATGCCCGGATCCTAACCCATGTCTGAAGCGGTAACCCAGATCGGTGTCCGTCTAAAGCTGCTTCCCAAACTCATAACGAGTATGATATGTTAATTTTGGTTCACATTTTGGTGTACCCTAGAAATCAGCCCTAAGTCGTTCGGAGAATGCTCATGACTGAAGGATGCCTGCGCGTCGGTCAAGCCGCCCCTGACTTTACCGCGACTGCTGTTTACGATCAAGAGTTTATCGATGTGACCCTGTCCAGCTACAAGGGCAGCAAATATGTAGTGCTGTTCTTCTATCCACTGGACTTTACCTTTGTCTGCCCCACGGAGATCACCTCATTCAGCGATCGCTATGAGGAGTTTGCCAAGCTGGGCACTGAAGTGCTGGGTGTATCGGTGGATAGTCAATTTTCTCACCTGGCCTGGATCCAAACCGATCGGAAGTCGGGTGGGGTTGGCGATCTGAAGTATCCGTTGGTGGCCGATCTGAAGAAAGAGATCAGTACAGCTTACAATGTATTGACGGACGATGGCGTTGCTCTGCGCGGCCTGTTCATCATTGATAAAGAAGGGATCATTCAGCACGCCACCATCAACAACCTGGCGTTTGGTCGGAGTGTGGATGAAACTCTGCGGACGTTGCAAGCGATCCAGTACGTTCAGGCTCACCCCGATGAGGTCTGCCCTGCTAACTGGCAGCCCGGTCAAGACACCATGAAGCCCACCCCGAAAGATTCCAAGGAATTCTTTGCCAAGGTTGGTTAAGCGTTAGGATTCGATCCTCAGATCGTCGCATCTTGAGGATCGTGATCCATTCCACCTCTAACTCTGATACTGCAATTGCCCAGGGATCCGTTCGATCTCTGGGTTTTCTGCGGGATGTCAAAAACTACTGCTTCTATGCACATAACTGGAGCAGAATCGAATCGAGAATGATATGCTTCAAAGCGAGTTCTGTAGGTGCCCGATCAGATAGAGGCACGAAGTCAATTCTCATGGCAGGCATCGATCCAACCCGCTCCTTTGTTGCAGTCAACATTGCGATCTTGACCGTCTCCGATACCCGAACTCTCGCAGACGATCGATCGGGTCAATTCCTGGTCGATCAACTGACTCAGGCAGGACATCATCTCCAGGATCGAGCGATTGTTCCCGACGATCAAGATCAGATTCTGGCTCATTTGCGACGCTGGATTGCGGATCCGCATGTGGATGTGGTGATCGCTACAGGAGGAACAGGGTTAACGGGACGAGATGTAACTCCTGAAGCTTTTCACCAGGTTTATGAAAAAGAGATCCCTGGATTTGGCGAGCTCTTCCGAGTGCTGAGTTACCAGAAGATCGGCACCTCAACCTTGCAATCCCGCGCAACCGCAGGTGTTGCCAATGGAACCTATTTATTTGCCTTACCCGGATCCACGAGTGCCTGCCGCGATGCCTGGGAAGATCTGTTGCAATGGCAGCTCGATAGTCGCTACCGCCCCTGCAATTTTGTGGAATTGATACCTAGACTGCAGGAGCATTTGTCACCGTCATCGTAAGGATCAAGATCCTGAGTGACCTTCAGGATCCTCTATCTTCTTCCCATGGACTCAACGACAGGAAGCGATCGAACGGTTGCAAGCAGCATCTAGAGTCATGCAGGAGCCATTGATCTTAAACGAGAATTTAGCGAGGAGTTATCGAACGAGAATTTAGCGAGGAGTTATCGAGCGAACGGCCCTTGAAGAGGGGAAAATGGCCTCGACCAGATGAGTTCAACTACACGGCTCATGACTTTTGTGAAAAATGCTGTAATTGCCTTAGGGTAGTCCAAAAAGTTGTTTGTAGAACTTACGATTGGGGGGACGTAAGGATCCAAGAAATCAGTGATCGACGAGGGTTTGTGCAAGTGCTGTCAAGCTAGCTGGAGCATCTCCATACGTTGCAATCAAGCAAGAGATCTCCGCTACATCCATCAGATCCTCAGGAGCTCCCAGACCCACAACGATCAGAGCCTCGATGGGGAGGGATTGGATCAATTTCAGTTGCTGAGGATAGCGTTGGATCTGAAGCGATCCCACAATCACCCGATCAACCTGCTGGGCTAACCCCTGAATTTGCTCGATCTGATCAGGACTGGGATCGAGATCCATGCTGATGATCTGGAGATGGGGAAAGTGAGTTCGCAAGATCGGCCCTGGATCTCGGCTTGAACAAGGCCAGATCACAAGAATGGGTTCATGGGGCTGCAGGGGGAGCTGATTGGCACGATCTCGCATCACCGTGACACTCTGTTGGGCAATCTGGAGGGCCAGATCCTGATGATCGGGGAAAGAGAACACAAGGGGAGGCTGGGGATCCTCATAATTTTCTGTAATCTGATCCGAGATTCCCTCTAGCAATCCATAGTTTGCTTTGACCCGTAGGATCCGCCGAACTGATTCATCAAGACGATTGACTGTGATCTGACCCGCTAGAACGTGATCCCACAGATACTGGTACACAAGCTTTTGTTCAGCAGGCGAGTGTCCTCGATCGGCCCCAAACAGCAGCATGTCAGCTCCAGCCTGTAACGCCATCTCTGCCGCCTCTGGGATCCCAAACAACTGATCGATCGCTCCCATCGTCAGTGAATCCGTCATGATCACGCCTTCAAAGCCCAAATCCTCCCGTAAGATCCCTTGCAACACCTCAGCCGACAACGTTGCCGGATGCTGAGATCCCATCTCCCATCCACCCTCTGCCGCCAACCCCGAAAGCACCACATGCGCAGTCATGATCACCTCGGCTCCTCCAGCAATCGCCGCCCGAAACGGCAACCAATCCACCGCCTCCAACTCCTCGCGGGATCGATCCACAGTGGGTAAACCGAGATGCGAGTCAATCGCTGTATCTCCATGCCCTGGAAAATGTTTCGGCGTGGGGATCACTCCTGCCGCCTGATACGCTTGCACCGTCGCTAACCCAAACTGGGCCACTTGCTCCGGATCCGAACTAAACGCACGGATCCCAATAATGGGATTCGCAGGATTACTATTGACATCGATCACTGGAGCAAAATTCATATTGATCCCCAACTGTTGCAATTCCCGCGCCGTTGCCCGCGCCATTGCGTGAGCCAATGCCAGTGATCCCGTTGCCCCAACCGCCATCTGACTGGGAAAATGCGTGGATCCCTGCGGCAATCGCACCACCGATCCACCCTCTTGATCAATCCCAATCCACAAGGGGATCCGTGCCCCACATTGCATTGCCTCTCGTTGAACTGATGTTGTTAACTGCCGGATCTGAGTCAAACTCTCTGTATTTCCAGCAATCGCATACAAAATCATTCCCCCAATGTGATAGTTCTGGATCATTTCTCGCAACGGCTCGCTCAGATCAGGCCCTTCAAAATAAACCAGAAACAGCTGCCCTAGCTTTTCCGCCAACGACATTTTGCCGATGTATGCTTCAACACTAGCGGTCATAGGATCAGTAAGCTTAGAATTCGACATGACAGATCCGATCGTGTGCGCGTAGGATAAACGAGTTGACGGGATCATCCCACACTTTGTCCCTGCAGCGTGGCTCCATCCGTCCTATCCCGCCGCTATGAGGTGCATTCATGAATCTGAAGGATCGTATTGCCAACCTGTTTCCCACGGAAGCCGAGATCCCATCTCAGTTTCAACTCAAACAGCACGATCACCTCACCTATTTGATCAATGGATCCTTACAGGTTTGGCAGGGAGATCAAGAACCCGCAACCTCTCCGATCGCCTTCAAAACTGCTGCAGGAGTCACTCCAGCCACCCTTGGCCCAACCCCACTCATGACAGCAGAAGCCTCCCTCGAAGCCCTTCAAGCTGCCGTCAACGCCTACAACAAAGGGCGCGGTCACTGGTGTACGATGTCTGTCGATCAGCGGATCGAACACATTCAAGATTTCACCTACCGGATGAAGGCCAAACGGGACGAGGTGATCTATTTTTTGATGTGGGAAATTGGCAAGTCATTCAAGGATTCGCAAAAAGAGTTTGATCGAACGGTCAACTATATTCAGGACACGATCGATGCCCTCAAAAATCTGGATCGTGTCTCCTCTCGCTTTGAGATTGCCCAAGGCGTCATCGGTCAGATCCGGCGGGCTCCCTTAGGCGTTGTTCTATGCATGGGACCGTCTAACTATCCCCTGAACGAGACCTTTACCCTGCTGATTCCTGCCTTGATCATGGGCAATACCGTCGTCATGAAACTGCCCCGCCCTGGAATCACCCCCTGCAGCCCTTTACTAGAAGCATTTCAAAAGGCTTTCCCCCCTGGAGTGGTGAATACGGTCTATGGCAGTGGACGATCAGTGACTCCTCCTTTAATGGCATCTGGAGAGATCAATGCCCTCGCTTTTATCGGATCCGGTCGCGCAGCCAACTCTTTGGAAAAACAACACCCAAAGCCCAATCGATTACGCACGATCCTGGGCTTAGAAGCTAAAAATCCTGCGATCATTTTGCCTGATGCGGACCTGGATCTTGCAGTACGGGAATGCATTCTGGGCACACTTTCCTACAATGGTCAGCGTTGCACAGCCCTAAAGATCCTGTTTGTTCACCGCCAAGTTGCCAACGTTTTTCTAGAGAAATTTTCGACTGCGATCAGCCAGTTGACCATCGGAATGCCTTGGGAAGAAGGAGTGACGATCACACCTTTAGCAGAGCCAGGTAAACCTCAATATTTGAGTGAGTTGGTGGCCGAAGCTCAGCAAGCTGGTGCAGACGTGGTGAATGAAGCGGGTGGCGTGATCCATGCAACCTATTACCATCCCGCTGTGGTTTATCCCGTCACTCCTCAAATGCGACTGTTTTCGGAAGAACAATTTGGTCCTGTGATCCCGGTCGTCCCCTACGACGATCTAGAAGATCCGATTGAGTATATTGTCAACTCCAACTACGGTCAGCAAGCCAGTATTTTTGGTCAAGATCCCGATTTGATTTCACGTTTGATCGATCCGTTGGTGAATCAAGTGTGCCGGGTGAATTTGAATAGCCAATGTCAACGTGGCCCCGACACCTTCCCCTTCACAGGCCGGAAAGATTCTGCTGAAGGAACCCTCTCAGTCTCGGATGCACTGCGATCCTTCTCGATCCGGACCTTGGTGGCTGCCAAAGATTGGGAGCTGAATAAACAGTTGCTGACTCAGATTGTGCGTGAACGTAAGTCGAATTTCCTCTCGACCGATTTCATCCTGTGATCTTCCTTGCACTTTGGAGTGTTTTTGCACTTTTGGGATGCAATCCAGATCTTGATCCTGCACAAGCTTTAGGAGTGTAGTTGCTGACGGCCATTGCGGATCACCTGCAACGATTGGACTAGCCGCATTTCTAGA
>CAZONZ010000281.1:0-5796 GCA_964581005.1 uncultured bacterium | reverse complement strand
GTTATATTGTTTAATCCAGTGGGCCACACCCTTCCGGCGCTGGGGAAGCAGGGGCAGGAGGTCAATCAAGGATGATCACGGTGGATGGTGATAGTCGAACATTGGGGATCGAAGATCCTGGTGAGCTTGAGATCTTGGCCAATCGGTTCAAGCTGCTGGGGGAACCAGCCCGCCTGCAAATCCTGTCAGCCTTGTGCGGGAAAGAACTCAGTGTTCAGGATATTTGTACAGCTACTGGGTTAAGTCAGGCCAATGTTTCCAAACATCTGCGCCTGCTCAAAGATGCCGGAGCCGTGATCTGCCGCCGTGATGGAGTTTGGCGGTATTACCACGTTTCCGATCAAGCCCTGTTACATCTGTGTCAACAAGCTCGCCAAACCTAAGGAATACGATGATCATGATCCCTCCCTCTTCTCCTTCTACGCAAACCCATCAATCCCTCCAAAACACTCCACCCCCTGAGAGATCCGAGATCGTAGAGGATTCCCAAAGCACTCAAGCAACTCAGTGTCCAGAGCTTCCTCAGGATCCTCAGAGACCTGAACGCCCTTCCTTCCCTGCTGCCATGGCGATCTCTCCTTCACATTCTGCCTTACCCCGCTCTCCCCAAGGATCCCCGCTACCATTAGCAACCTTACTGTTCTCAACCTTGGTCGTAGGACTAGCTGGAGGCTGGATCCTAGCTAAGGGAGTCCCGGAGCGTTGGATCCCTGTTGCCTTTGCAGCTCAGACATCGCAAGTTAGCCAAGTTACCTCACCTACAGAGACAGCTCAAGCGAGTGCTGCCATCCAAGTTCAAGCCATTCTCGCTCGTTTGCAACCGATCCCGGCGGATCGAACCCTTACTGGCACGTTAGAAGCGGTTGAATCGGTCTCCTTAACGAGTCGGATCCCAGGCCGGATCAGTGTGTTAGGGGTTAAAGAAGGGGATCGGGTGCAGCAGGGTCAAGTGATTGCTCGGATCGATGTCAGTGATATTGAAGCCCAGCGTCAACAGGCTGAAGCCCAGATCCAACAAGCGGAAGCAGCGATGCGTGTAGCAGAAGCGGGTGCCGATACAGCACGGGCAGCCCGGATCGAGGCGGAAGCTCGCTTAGGTGAAGCTGAGGCTGAACTCACCCAAGGCCAACTCGATCAATCGCGCTTGCAGACACTCTATGACGAAGGGGCTGTGAGTCAGTCGGCTCTGGATCAAGCCAACACCTATGTCACCACGATCGAATCTCGGATCCAACAGATTCAAGCGGGGATCCATCGAGCTGAAGCGGTGATTGTTCAGGCAGAAGCTCAAGTCCTACAGGCTCAGGCCGGGATCCAACAGGCTCAAGCAATTGTCAATCAAGCCACTGCCAATCTCACCTACGGAGTCGTTGAAGCTCCCTTTACCGGGGTGATCACTCACAAATATGCAGAAGTAGGAGCGATTGCAGGTCAGGGCCAGCCCTTGGTTGAGTTAGAAAATACCGATCACATTCGATTCACCACAGCTGTTCCAGAAGCCACGATCGGGGATATTCGATTGGGCCAACCTGTCCAAGTGTTTGTCGATGCTCTGGATCGTACTATTTCCGGTCAGATCAGCCAGATCATTCCCAGTGGTGATCCGGTCGCTCGGAGTTTTACCGTCAAAGTCGCGCTTGAGCCAACTCCAGAGGCCATCCCTGGCTTGTTTGGTCGGTGGCAGATCCAGACTCAGGATCGGAGCGCTTTATTGATCCCGGAAACAGCTTTAGTTGAACGATTAGGGGTCACGGGGATCTTCACAGTTATCGAGGGGAAAGCTCACTTCAAACCTGTTGTTTTAGGAGCCACCTACACCGATCAAGCGGAGATCTTTTCAGGCTTAGAGGCTGGGGAAACGGTGATCTTGAATCCGGATCCGAGTTGGACAGAAGGAACTCCGGTACGGATCTCCTGACACCTAGAACTGAGGAGTCTTCGGTTTGGATGTGGGGTTGGAGCACGTCTACATCGATAGCAACGGGCATCTTGAACGGTCCGTGCGCTAATTTTTGGGAATAGTGAGCAGAAACCACCAGGGATGGGAAACTGACAGGATGCCAAGCGAATCGCATCCGTCCATATGTCTTTGATCCGACCCCAAACCCTCTGCAACCGAAGTGACGATATTCCGCTCGTGATCTGCTGGTTCATCCCAACATTGGGCTATGTGCCTGAAGCGAGTCCCCAAGGAGCTATCTGAGCGCTGGCATGAATGCCCTGATTGTGGAGCGTCCATGCCGCGAGATGCGAATTCTGGGATGCTCATCAAGCAAGTGGGGTTGGGCGTTCGCCTCACGATAAAACGCGAGTCTTGTAACGGGAGGAGAAGCCCGCGCCGTAGCCCCTAAGCGGTTGGCATCGGGAGTACGTCACAAGCTTTCGAGGCTGAGGGGGACTAAGGCTCCGTCGTGAGTGAGACCTAAATACATGGGTTCATTGGGCCGGATCAAACGTCCTGTAAGCGCACAACGTTCTTGGCGGCGGGCCGTGGCATTCAGGCTAATCCGGATCCGGTCGGCGGATATCTGGGGGACGTCAGCAGGGACGTGTTGATTGACATAATCCCACAGGATCTCTCGCACGAGGGCTTGGTAGCCTTGATTCCCAGCCAACGATCTGAGTTTTTCTTTCAAGTCCCGCTCCAGCCGAATACTGGTAACCTCCATCTCCGAGGTGGATTGCTTGGGAGTGGTGTAGAGCGCCATGGTGAGATCTCCTCTGTGACGTGACGTGAATCGTATCAACTGGTTCGTAGTATTAGTGTATTACGAGATCCGGGTGAGTGGGGAGAGTCGCGATGACCAGCATTTCCAAACTTGACTTGGAGCAAGCTGCCCCTCGAAAAAAAGGGCCTTGTGCTTGACTCGATCATCCCCATTCGTTGGGAGTCAATTCGATCCGGAAGAAGGAGTCGATGCAGGATCTGGATCATGGGAGAGCTGACGGCTTGATCCAGCTTCAGCCAATTGATCAAGAGGAAATCCTGGGGGAAATTCATTCCGTTCGCGGATCTGGTTCAACACCTTATCGGAGACAACAAAGCCCATCTGTTGCGCTAACCCTGCCACAATATCTGCTTTATCAATCAGACCCGCCACAGCCCCAGTTGGGGTTAAGACGGTGATCACACGCAGTTGGTGCTGTTTCATGACGGCCATCACTTCGGGTAGGGGGGTTCCCTCCTGGACAGACTCCAACTGATCCATCGGTTTGACTAAAGCGGCTAGGGTTTGGTGCTCCCATTGACTGCGTTCGATCGTGCGTAACCGTTCCGGGATCACAATCCCCTTGTAGCGCCCATCATATTCTGCAAAATACACTTCATACAGAGAACGGCTCTCTCCATCTGGGTTGGCACTGGCTGACAAGAATCGATCTTCAAAGAGTAGGTAGCGATCGACGAATTCTCGCAAACTCATGGTGAGACTGAGAACCCGAAAATTCCGAGTCATCACCTGGCTAGCCTTTAATCCCATCAGCATTTGCTGGAGACGGTTGTATTGAGAATAGCTGCGGGCATTGCTGACAATGAACAATCCGATCAAGCCGATCCAGATGCCCCCAGGCTCCCCCACCAACAAGGACAACAGACCCAATCCCAATAAACCGTAGCCCAGCCATTCACCCGATCGAGCCGCCCAGCTTAAGCCTTTCTGACGATCACCTGTGATGCCCCAAACCAAGGCTTTCAAGATCTGTCCCCCATCTAAGGGCAAACCTGGCAAGAGATTGAAGAGGCCAATCACGAGGTTGAGTGAGGCCAGTCCCCCTACACTGTTTAACAACTCCGATCCGCTCGGCAATACACCGCTAAAGACGATCAGTTCGAGCAATCCAGCTAACATGAGGCTCAAAGCGGGGCCTGCAATGGCTACAGCCAGAGCTCCACGGGGACTGGGGGATTCGCGTTCGATCGCCGCCATCCCTCCAAAAATAAACAGGGTGATCGAGTTGACCTTGATCCCTTGGCGCATGGCCACCAGACTATGCGCTAGCTCATGGGCCAGCACAGAACCAAATAACCCAACGGCCATCAACGGTCCTATGGCAAAAGCCATGATCAGCGCGATCGGGAGCCAGGAATAGTCAATGTAGAATGGGATCCCCAACAAATTGCCAACACGCCAGCCTGATTGCATATCCCTCTCTCCTTTCTGCCATTCGCATCGATCATGATGGTAAGCCGATCTCCCTTCCACTCTAGACGGGGAAGTCTGCAGAATGATACCGCTGACCCCAATCCTGGCTAACCATTTCTTTACTAACAACTACATCGTAACTTCATACTTTCGGCTTGAATTTGGTGCATAATATATAACAATCTCTTTTCTTCTCATCCCAGGAATTACAGGATACAAAGTCAAGGCGATGATCCAAGCTATCGTCAAAGAGGCTTTGTCCTCCCACTTGCTAACTCACTTCCAGGCGGAAGGGATCCAGACCCTTTTGAAACATTCCAAGTACGATGAAGCGGATCTGAGTGCTTTGGGGGTGCTCAATAACGCGATCTTGGATGGCAAGGTGGTGCAACTGCCCGCCAAAGGCTTTAGTGAGGTGAAACTGCGGCTTGTGGCTGAGTCGTATTTGGAACTGACTCCTCAGGAGCGAACTCAGTTGTGGCTGTGTCTAGCAGCGATGTGGCGGTGGCAAAAGATGCCGGGAGCCGATCCCCAATGGCAGCCGATTCTGGAACAGTGCGCAGAAGTTGCCTTAAAGTTAGCTCAGTGGGAACAGTATCCCGATCATAACGAGGAAGGAAAGCTTCGAGTGGTCCGGTTTTTAATCTCGCGCTGGGATCAACTCGTTGTCTTATTTGGAACTCCTGAGGTGGATTCTCCCGAAAAAGGTGAACATTAACCCTGAGGGAAATTTGGGGAGTTAAACCGAATACCTAGATCTACGCTGGAAACAATAGTTGACTGGATCTCTGATCTGATCATGGTGATGTGGATTGGGATCGAGCCAACTCAGACAAGGTAACCACCTGCAGACCCTTGGCTTGGATCAACACTGGCAGGATCCTGGCTAGCACTTCTGCTGTCCGTTGACCTCGGCGATCTCGATCTCCATCATGCAGGATGATAATCTCTCCGGGACGGCTATGGGTGAGGATGTGCCAGGTGGCGAACGGAACCGATCGAATATGGGTGTCATAGGGAAAGATGGATCCAAGTACACATTGATATCCGTAAGGTTGGATCTGATCTAAAATTCTCTGATTGTAGAAACCACCGCCTGGGCGAAACCACTGGATCCTAACTGGGTGAGGGGATGAGTTCAGATCGATGGTGGCTGAAGTGGCTGAAGATGAGGCTTGGGCTTGCTGCTGGAGTTGGATCAAGATCTGATGGGTTTGATCGAGTTGTTGCGCAAAGTCTTGAGGAGGAAGATCCAGGCTGAACTGATCGTGCATCAGGTGGTTCCCGATCTCGTGACCTGCTTGGATCATCTGCTGGATGAGATCCTCTTGGCCGGAAATAGAGTCTCCGATCAGAAAAAAGGTGGCATGGACTCCATAGTGATCGAGAATCTCCAGGATCTTGCGGGTGGCTTGGGGATCGCTAGCGGGGCTATCGTCAATGGTCAACGCGATGAGGGGAGCCTGGGTTTCGATAAAAAATGGGACGTTTCCCGGCAACAGGATCGAGATCAGTTTCAGCAATCCACGTGGTTGATCCCAAGCTAACCAAAGGATCAGGAGGATAAAGAGACTGCAGCTGATCACAAAGATCACGCTCACCTCCTGCGAGTCTGGAAGCCCCGTCTCTTCAGAGCGGGGAGGAAAGACGAGTC
>CAZONZ010000280.1:0-5812 GCA_964581005.1 uncultured bacterium | reverse complement strand
GTGATTCTTGGAAGCCCACACTGTAATCTTTGATTCAGTGTGGGAGGATGTCACGAGAGTTATGTCAGATCTGATCAGCGGTGGGGCGTTGGCCTCCCAACCTGCAGGAATCTTGAAAATGATGGCAAGCTTGGGCTTCAGGAGCTATCGTTCTCAATAAGTTCATTCTCTTGCTGTGACCCGTTACTCTGTTTGCTGTTGTGGACTATCTAGAGCAGAGGTCTGAATTGCATCTGAAGGTATCGGCGGTTAAGGAAGCCAGGATCAAGGATGGGTGCTGATGGAGGTGGGGCAGAGGATCGAGTAGATCCCTGATTGTGTCCAGCGCGGGCCGATCGTCACCTCGACTGCTATGTGGGGAAAGGGATCCGTCAGTTGGACTAGGGATCGCTCTAGGGTTCTCTCAACCGATCTAGTTGAAAAAGGGGAAATTCAACCATTATGGTTGAGTCATCATCAATTGGAGTTGATCCAGCCCAGGGGGGTATGGCTGAGTACATCGCCTTTATTGGGGATATTGTTGGGTCTAAGAAGCTCTCCGATCGGTCTGAGGTGCAGGATCGGCTGCGGGAGGTGTTACAGCGGCTGAATCGGCGGGGGGATCCGGGGGTGCTGTCTCCGTATACGATAACGCTGGGGGATGAGTTCCAGGCGGTGCTGGGGAAGGCGGATCGGGTGTTTCTGGATACGTTGACGATCTGGGTGGCGATGGAGCCGGTGCGGGTGCGGTTCTCGTTTGGGATAGGGCGGTTGGAGACACCGATCAATCCTAAGGAGGCAATCGGGATGGATGGTCCAGCGTTTCATCGGGCTCGCCAGGGGATTAATGATCTGAAGGAGACATCGGATCTGTTTACAATCTCTGGTGATAGGAAACACGGATGTATTGCTTTGATGAAGCCGACTCTAGCTTTGATCTCCCATCTAACTGAGAGTTGGAAGCCTAATCGTTGGCAGATCTTGTTGCGATTGTATGAGGAGATCTCGGTGAAAGAGGTTGCAGAGGAGTTGAAGATCTCTGATTCGGCAGTCTATAAAAACATTGAGTCAGGGGATCTCAGAACAATCATTGATGTATTCAAGGCAATGGCGACAGAGCTGGATAGAGCTCTGCAAAAGTTATGAGTCTAGAATTCTACTATGGCTTTAATGTGATCATGATTTCCCGTTGGATCTATACCTTTCGGGATGAACCCATCAGTCTAAGGCAGTGCTCATATGTGACGAGCCTATGTTTTTTAAGCTTTTTAGTTTATGTCAAAGATCCGATGCGGGTGTGGCTTGCCTTGAGTGTCGGGCTAGCTAACATCTTATTTTATGGGTTGGAGAAGTGGTGCAAGAAGGGAGTTGCAGGTCTCAGAATCTTATCTCTGCTAGTCTCTTTGCTGATCTTAAATTTTTTCTTCTCCAAGGAGATCGGACTGGAATTCAATTCATTCGTTTTTGACTGGATTCCCAACCACAAAGATTTCTTGTTTGTGCTGGAGTCAGCTAACAAACAGAAGTTGCTAAGATGGGGCATTCTCTTAACAGGTGCGCTTTTGATTGCCAACGAGGTGAATATTGGAATCCGTTTTTGCTTCCAGAAGCTTAATATAGAGCCGAAGCAGAAGAGTGACAAAAAGGGGACAGGCCAAGTCCTTGCAAACTTTAAGGTGGAAGATGGCTTCTTTTATCTGTTCCAGGATTTTGCTGAGGAGACAAAGGAGAAAAGTGGATCAACAGAAATAAGCGAAGGAGATGACAATTTAACAGGACAAGAGAGGAAAAACAGATCACTTGTAGACAAAGAGGAGTATAACACAGGTCGGGTGATTGGGATATTGGAACGTTTACTAATTTATATCTTTGTTCTGGGGAATCAATATCTGGCCATTGGTCTGATCTTGACGGCGAAGGGATTAGCCCGGATTAAGGAGCTAGAAGAACGACAGTCTGCTGAGTATATTTTGATTGGAACCTTGCTGTCTACACTGCTGGCTGTTGTGATGGCGGCGCTGATCAAATCTTTGCTGCCTGGGGAGATAGGCTAATGGATCAGAAGCTGAGGTTGAGATAGCTAGCTCAGTTTCCGAGGAGGTGAGGACATGCTTCCTAGAAGATGGGTAATGGATCCCGAAAGAGTGGGGATGTGAAGAGTTATCAAACCTAACACTAAAGATCATTGATGGAACTCATTATACACCTCGCTATACAGACTCTGGAATGCGATTCCTACGAGTGACCGACATTCAAACATCGAGCATTGATTTCCAAAATATAAAATATACTCATATACAGAGCATAAAGAGCTAATGAAGTGTTGTGATCTACAGAAAGGTGACATCTTACGTTTCTCCCACTGCAGAGTGATCAGTTCTTGCGGCATAGCGATAGTTGTCTGACTCAGACTCATTGCGCTTAATATTGATGGAGACTTGCCGACTCCAGATCTTCATCACTAGGATCAAGCCATTGGATTGAGGAGTTATTCAAATCAGTGAGCAATCGATTGGATCAAGCCTTGTGGGATTATCACCGTGGGGATCTTGATGCGGTGATCCAGTTGAAAACGGCTGGCGGTTTGACACAGGAGGTTTGGATTGAATCGTTTTTTCGAGACCTTGAGGATCTGCCACCTCAAGAGAGTATGGCGCTGGCCTTGTGTCGTGGCAAAGTGCTGGATCTCGGAGCTGGGACAGGATCCCACAGTTGGTTACTTCAGGAGCAAGGGATCCCTGTGTGGGCACTGGATCGATCGGCGGTGGCGGTGGTGATCATGCAGGAGCGAGGGGTTCAGCAGATCATTCATACGGACATCTTCACGTTTGAGGGACAACGGTTTGATACGTTGCTTTTGTTGATGAACGGGATCGGTTTGGTTCAGACCTTAACAGGCTTGGATCAGTTTTTACGACTGGCTCATGGGTGGATCCATCCCGGTGGCCAGATCCTGTTAGATTCCACCGATGTTCGGGCTGATCCTCTAGTTCCCCAGCAGGATTTATCTGAGGATCCGTCCGTGGGATCCTATCCTGGGGAGATCGTGTTTGAGGTTGAGTATCGGGGGGAGCAGGGGGAATCGATCCCGTGGTTGTATGTGGATCCGGAAACGTTGGATCGCTATGCATGGCAAGCGGGGTGGTCGTGTCAAGTGATCTTTCAAGAGAGTCAAGGAGAATATTTAGCTCGGTTGATCCCGGTTCTTTAGATTGGAGGATGGAAGAACAATGATGAACTGGATTAGGATCCAGAGTTACAATCCTTGAACATATTTAGGTAAGCAGCACAAGAGAAGGCCCGATTTCTTTTCCCTCTAATCTCCTTCAATTCATCGTGTTATCCTTGCCATTAATATGAGATCACGTTCTCGCTTATATTATCGAAAACCTAGTCGATCCGAGAATAAACATGATCCCGATCATGATCCCGATCCCTGTTGATCTGTTTTCCATCCAGCTCCGATCCATTGGGGCTGTAGGTCTGCTCAGTTTGATCACAGCAAGTTGCAGCTTTCTCGATCATGGTCGCCCCAGCCTCTTTTTTGAGGGCAGCGAAACCATTCAAGGCAGTCTGGAGGAGGGGGATCAGGTCAATCCCAGCGATCAATCCTTCATTGATGCCTATCCTGTTTCCTTGCTGGCAGGCCAGATCCTGATGGTGGGGATGCAGAGCGCAGATTTTGATCCTTATGTAGAAATCCTGGATCCAAGAGATGAGGTGATCGCGGCGGATGATGACTCCGGCCCAGATGTCAATGCCTATTTAGCTGTGCGGATCCCGGAATCGGCTATTTACACGATCCAGGCCACCAGCTTTGAGGGAGAAAGTACAGGTGAGTACAGCTTGAGCTATGGACCCACGACGATCGAGTGGGATGTCAGCACTACAGGCAGCCTTGGTTTTGGAGACGATCAGCATCCTGAAGATCAAACCTGGATGGATGTGTATTCTGTGGAGGCAACTGTGGGACAATCTCTGATCGTCGAAATGATCAGCATTGACTTTGACGCCTACATTGAGGTGGTGGATCCAGCAGGCGAGGTGATCGCTCAAAATGATGATCAGGGTGGTGGGTTCAATGCCTTACTTGTCGTGTTGTTGGAGCAGAGTGGAACTTACCAGATCCGAGCTAATGCTTACTCCGATCCCAGTGAAGGACGCTACGAGTTGAACTACAAACTGCAATTCTAGTAGTCTAGATCCCAAGGGTCGGCAGAACCCTTCACCAGCCCGTGACAAATGACCATAACCGTTTAGAACTGATCCAGAGTTAAGATGCCATGATCATTGATGAGCTCGATATTGAAGCCCTGCTATCCGGACAACCGCCGATCCAGCCTGAATTGCTCAACGCCATGACCTTAGGCCGGGAACGCTGGCTGAACTATCTGCGCGATCACTACCTGAGTAACTACATTCTGGATGGAGGGAGCAAGGTCAAGGTTCTGGTTGGGGAATCGGGGACAGGCAAAACTCACCTGATCCGATCAGTCTTGCACGATGCGGAAGCGCTGGATTACGCAACCGTCTATCTTTCGGCTCGTAGCTATCGCTTAAACGATCTACCAGGGTTATATCGATCGATTGTGAAGCAGCTGGACACCGATCGTTTAGTCCAAGGGATCTGTCAACATGTGGCGCAAAAGTTGGGCTACGGAGAGCAGGATGGGAGTGAGCCGTTGTTGCCGATCCTGATCGAAGACCAAGGCTTGACACGGGATCTTGCAGTGGTTGAGATCCGTAAAGCGGCAGGAGCCACCTTTCGGAATGTGGATATGGGAACCTCGTTTCGATCCTTTGCCCATACACTGATTCAGTCACGCTTGATCCAGGGAGATGATGCTAGCGTTGGGCTGGCTTTGAAGTGGTTAGCTGGAGAAAAATTAGAGCGCCATCAGAAGCAATCCACCCTGTTATTTGAACGACTCCAGAAAAACAACGCTCGTTACTGGTTGAATTCCCTGATCCGATTGCTGACCTTAGCTGGACTAGCAGGGTTAGTGGTAGCGATCGATGATCTGGAAGTGATGACCGAACGCTATGAAGAAACACGCCGCTTCCGCTATACTCCCAACGCGATCAAAGATACTTGTGAACTGTTCCGCCAGATCATTGACGATGCGGAGTTACTGGATCATTTGCTAGTTTTGTTGGCTGGAGAACCGCAGATGATCGAGGATGATCGGCGTGGGTTCAAGAGTTATGAAGCACTCTGGATGAGATTGCAAACAGGACTGATCCCGATCGATCGGTTTAATCCGTTGGCCGATATTGTAGACACGGATCGGCATCTGGAGGCTCAAGGTGAGGAATTTCCGGATCAGGTCAAAGCTCGATTACTGAAGTTATTCCGAAGTTCAGGGCTGGAGATCTATCTGCATGAATTACCCGAATTTGAGAACGTGAGCCCGCTTCAGGCTAAGGTGATCCAAGCAACGACGATGACACTGGAAGCAGGATAGCGTCCTGAGAGATCTTTGCTTATCTAGTTAACTGGTTGAACCTCCGAGTCCAGTCTTGTGAGTCCTTAGCCGTGAAGCTGGTCGATCTCCTCAGATCTCTGCCCCAAGTCAATAGGATCGAGCTTCGCCTTACGTTGAGGATCCATATCTATCGAGATCTGAGCTTGTTGCCCAGAGGGATGCTGGTTCTCCTACAGGGGACTTTCTCCCCATAAGTTCACACCTATGTCGTGCATACACCACCCCTGACAACTGAAGGAAATCGAAAAAAAACCAGTTGAAGCCCTGGTTGCAGCAATCATGGGTGATTCCCCCTCAAGCGAATGCCGAATTGATCGCTCACATGGAAGATGTCCTTGATCTCTACA
>CAZONZ010000279.1:0-5822 GCA_964581005.1 uncultured bacterium | reverse complement strand
CACCACCTAACCGCTTCGCGGTATAGGCGGAGCACTGCGGCGGATTCTGGTAGATATTGAAGTCCCTCTGATCAACGGTCAGGATCCGTCCATGACTGAGGTGTTCGGCTAGGACAATCAAAGAAGCATCAGCTAAATCCATAGGAAGATCAGCGTATTGATCCATGAGGGCAATGATTCGGGTGAGGTGGGGGCGTTCCAATGGAAAGATCTCAACAGCTCCTTGGGCTAAACTTTGTAAGAATCGCTTCTGAGCAGGATGGGGAATCATTCGGTTGAATCGGGTTAGGAGATAACACGTTTCAGTAACAACGGGGTAAGTGGTGATGAGCTGCTCTCGGATCGTTTGAAAGACTTGGAGAGCGATGGGATGATACGGATCTTTTTGATTGAATAGGGCAACGAATGCACCCGTATCGACACTGATCATAGACGGTGCTGTTGGTATTTTTCGATCAGATCGTTTTCGATCGGGGAGGTGTCATCAGTGGTCAACGTTATTGGATCGATACTGAGGCAACCCACTAACCCGAAGCTTTCCAATAGGCTCAGGGCGGATGGGTGTCCACTCTCTTGGGGATCCGGTTGAGATTGGGTGTGCTGCAGACGCTCGATGAGATGAGCCATCAAGGTTAACTGCTCAGCAGAGGATAGAGTTTCGGCTTGTTGCATTAACTGCTCTAGGATCGGTTCGCTCATCACTGTCCCTCATGGACTACCCCTAATCTTAATCCTTGATCCACAGATGCAGCGATAGAGGACAAAGGATCCTTAGGCTCTAAGCTATACAAGCAGAGGGGCTCTACCGCAGCAGCATTGCAAGCTAACATCCAAGAGATCAAGCAAACGTGGAGAGTCGTGTGATGAATTCGGAGATTCCAAGTGCAACGACTCGGCAAGCCGCCTTAAAGCAGTTACGAGAGGCGAATCGATCTCTAGAGCTAACCACGCTTGCCCTAGAGGATCTCCTTGCCATGATCGAAGCAGACTTACGCCGCCAAAAACGGGAGCGACTCACACCAAGGAAGTCGATCTGACATGTAACTGCAGAAGGAAGAGGGTTAGCCGCTTTCCCTTAGGACTGTTTCTCCAAGATCTTGGGTTGTCCCTGATCCAAAACCCCTAAGATCTCAGTGGCTGCTCGATCCAACACCCCAGGCTGTCCCAACGCGAGCCGCATCCCTTGATACTCCACCTGCAACTGCTGCTGTCGCTCTGGATTCGTCAAAAGATCTACCGCTTCCGCCACGATCCGATCCGGTTGTGCCTGATCTTGCATTAACTCCAACACGATCGGTCGCATCTCCACTAAATTGGGCGGCGACATAAACGGGAATGAAACCTTCAAAATGTGCTTCCCGATCCAGTAGGTCAGCGGGTGCAATCGATAGATCACCACTTGCGGGATCCCCAAGATAGCTGCTTCCAGGTTGACAGTTCCTGACTTGGCCAAGATCAAATCAGCCGCTGCTAACACCGCATGATGATCCTGAGGCTGGTGATGCTGGATCGTGGTGATCGAGATCCCTTCGCGTTTGGCTAACTCGGTCAATGGCTTGGTAAAACGAGTCGAGGCCAGGGATAACCAGAAGCGAACCTGTGGGATCCGATCCTGAAGTTGGCGAGCAGCTGTAAACAAAATCGGTGCCACATGCCGAACTTCCTGATCACGAGAGGCTGGAAACAACATGACCGCTGTCTGATCGGGAGCAATCCCTAGCTGAACTCTTGCCTGATCTCGACTGGGAGCCTGTTGCAAGATGTCGATCAGGGGATGACCCACCCAGTTCACATTGGCCCCGACTGCCCGGTAGTAGCGGGCTTCTTCCGGGAAGATCGCCAACATTAATTGCAATCGAGCGGCCAATTGCTGGCTCAGCTGAGGAGTATGGGTCCAAACCCATTCCTGAGGGGCGATGTAGTAAATCCCAGGGATCCCCCGTCGTTGCAAGATCTGAGTCACCCGGCTATTCACCCCAATGTAATCCACCAGAATGCAGAGATCTGGGCGCTGCTGCTGGAGAAAGCGACGGATCTTCCACTCAGTCCAAAGGGCAGGTCCAATAAAGGGTAAAGCTTCGATCAATCCAATCGAACTGATCGCGGTGGTATTGTGCAATAGGTGGGCTCCAG
Organism: uncultured bacterium; assembly: GCA_964581005.1. Taxonomy (GTDB): domain Bacteria; phylum Cyanobacteriota; class Cyanobacteriia; order Thermostichales; family Thermostichaceae; genus CAZONZ01. The sequence continues at coordinate 3,689 of CAZONZ010000279.1, read as the reverse complement.
CTTGCCGCATCCGCTCACCCCCAACCGCTGTGATCGTTAAATCCGGTCGTTGCCGCAACAGAGCCTGGATCAAGTAGCTCGCTTGCAGATCTCCCGACACTTCACCCGTACAGATAAAAATGTGAGCCATGGTGGTGGAAGGGGCTAATCCGTTTCCGTTTCGTTCGCATGGGATCCGCTGCGATATCCCGGTAATGGACCCCGTCGATGTCGATCGCTGAGGGAGGCTTCTAGAAACTCAACCAAATGGGTGATCGTGCTGGATTCGGGCCAGGTTTTGATCGCGTCCAGAGCTTTCTCAAAGGGTAGATCCGATCGATAGAGTTGGCGATAGGCTCGTTTTAGGGTTTTGAGTGGTAGTCCATTGGTTTCCCACTGAGCTCGCCGCAGTCCCACCAGATTCAACCCTCGGATCCGGCCTGGATGACCTTCCGCCATCATGTAGGGAGGCACATCTCGATCGATCCGGCTCATCCCTCCTACCATGGCCAACTCGCCAATGTGGGTGAACTGATGCACCCCCACGATTCCTCCCAACCGTGCCCGTGGTTCGATCCAAACATGTCCAGCCAGCGCCACCGAATTGGTAATGATCACCTGATCGCCAACCACACAGTTGTGAGCAATATGCACATAGGCCATCAGCAGGGTATTGTTGCCAATGATCGTCGCTTCACCTTCCTGGGTGGCCCGATTAATCGTGACATACTCACGGATCCGATTCTGATCGCCAATCCGAACCTGGCTAGGAGCCCCATCATATTTAAGATCCTGCGGTTCCAGCCCAATCACTGCCCCTGGAAAAATCTGATTATTGTTGCCGATCTCGGTCCAGCCATCGATCACGACATTGGCTCCGATTGTGGTTCCAGCTCCGATCCGGACGTGTTGACCGATCACGCTGTGTGGCCCCACCGTGACAGTTTCATGTAATTCCGCTTGCGGGTGAATCACAGCGGTGGGGTGGATCCGAGTCATGGAAGAATCCTTAGCAGAATCCTTAGCAACAGTGATCTGAGCATCAATCTGAGGGCGATCAGGGGATGTGTACAGCAAGGGAGGATCAGCAGTAAGACTGGGGACAATCACCAGAGTACGATCAAATGGAAGGAATTGAGGGGACTTAACGATCCTCCTATGCGATCCTCCTATGCGATCCTCCTGTACTTTAGCAGGGTCTCCTAGCTCTGAGTGAGTCAGTGGGGTGATGATCCCAGTGGATCTCTCGTGGCCATCAATCGACCAGAGAAAACATCAACTCGGCTGCTGTCACTAACTGACCTGCAACTTCTGCCTTACACTGCATTTTACCGATCCGTTTTTGCCGAATCGTAATCAGATCTGCCGCCAACATCAACTGATCCCCAGGCACAACGGGACGGCGAAACCGAACCCCATCGATCCCAGCAAATAAGGCTAGCCGATCTCCCATATCCGGCAGCTTCCGTAGCACGATCCCGCCCACCTGCGCCATCGCCTCGACGATCAACACTCCCGGCATGATCGGACGCCCAGGGAAATGGCCCTGAAAGAAGGGTTCATTGAAACTGACGTTTTTGAGGCCAATGGCTCGCCGACCGGGTTCAAACTCCACGATCCGATCCACCAGCAAAAAGGGATAGCGGTGGGGGAGGATCTCTTGGATTTGTTCAGCGGTGAAGATCGCCTCCGCCTGGGCTAGGGTTGAGAGGGTAAGGTTCGATAAATCCGAGTCAGTAGGGGTTGGCATGAGGATCAGATTCGAGGATCAGATTCAATGTGGATCTCAAGACTTGTGGATCTCAAGACTAGTGGATCTCAAGACTTGTGGATCTCAAGACTATCGGAGATCTGCAATTTCTGCAGCAACTGATGATGGAGGGCATGTCCAGCTTTATAGGCCAGAATGTGTCCCTGCAAGCACAATCCCAGCAAGCTGAGATCTCCTAGTAAATCTATCAGCTTATGGCGCACTGGCTCATTCGGAAACCGCAGCGGAGTATGCCAGTCGGTCTCGCTACAGACGATCGCATTGTCCAAACTGCCCCCTTTGATCAAGCCATACTGCCGAGCTTGTTCAATATCTCGCTCACGGGTGAAGGTACGGGCCGGGGCAATCGATCCAATAAAAGTGGAGGGTGTCATCTCCCAGCTAAACCACTGATCCTGAATGGGAGAGTTGGGATAATCCACCCCGTAGGTGTAGCGTGTTCCAGAACCAGGGATCGCTGTGACAAATGCATCCCGCTGCCAGACCGTGACTGGAGTTTTGACAACCCCCCTCGATCGATATCCCTCCTGGGCTCGAATGCCTGCGGCTGAGATCGCCTCGACAAAGGGCATGGCCGATCCATCTAAAATCGGGAGTTCAGGACCATCGATCTCGATCCGACAGTTATCGATCCCTAAGCCCACTAAAGCAGCCAGCAGATGTTCAACCGTTTGGATCTCAGCCTCCCCCTGTTGGAGACGGGTGGAGAGTTGAGCAGGGACCACAGCCTCGATTCGGGCAGGGATTGGAGGATAATCCGGTTGATCAGTGCGGACAAAGATCCGGCCTGTGTCGATCGGGGCAGGCGAAAGACAGCAGAAGCGGATCTCACCCGTGTGCAACCCTACTCCCTGCAGGGATACAGGTTGAGCTAAAGTACGTTGCTGCAGTGGAGAAGCGGGTGGCATAGGGGATAAACTCTTCCTTCACACATCAGGAATTAAAGCAAAACGGCTTTAGATTACCATAAGGGTTCAACTCAGAGAGATTGGCAATAACGCAGCGCACAGCCCCTTGGTGATCCAAATTCTTGCGCAAATAGGAGGCCAATCGTTTACGGTGTTGGCAGAATACCTTGCAGTGCGGCTTCACGATCATTTCACCACCCAAGAGGCTACCCGTTATGGAACTGCTTGTGTTAAGAGATCTCCTGGATCATTCACACCCATTGCTCTCCTCCATCCGATCACTTCTGATTCATGGGATCAGTAGCCTGTTGCTCTTGCTCGTGGCTTGTGGTGGTGGGGGAGGGGGTGGATCCTCACTCAATTTGCCGGATCCAACGCCCATACCGGAGCCCCCAACTGGAGTCGAGATCAGTTCCGAGGCCAATGATCTCACCTTAACGGTTACCTTTCCCCGCTTAACACTGTCTCCCGGAGAGAGTACACAGCTTCTCCCTGCAATTGAAGGATCTGGAACCTCTAGTATTCCATTTGGTACTGAGCAGCTGATTGTAACCGCAACCTCTCAGACAGCTTCCCTTCCTTATGAAGCCACGATCGAGCTCACTCCTGCTGAGCCCAGTGGCACCTTTGAAGCTGTTCCTCAGGCCGCCACCATCTTGATCGTGGCCGAAGCCTTAGTTGATATCGATCCGGTTGCTCTAGGTGAGACCCGAATTCTTCCAACAGATCCTGGATCGGTCCGCTTACAGTTAACCCCAGCAGCGGGGGTACCACAACTCACAGGGGTTTTTCCAGAGCAGGTCAGAGTGGGAGAGAGCATCATCCTCCAGGGCCAAAATTTGGCAGCCTTACGTCAAGTGATCTTTTCTGCGACTGGAGATGAGCCCCCGATCGTGGTTGAGGTTTTCGGGCCAACTGCCATCGTTCCTGTTGATGCAGTCAGCGGTCCTGTAGTTGGGCTCAATGTTAATAATATTGGAGTTGGTGCTGTTGAGCTTGAAGTGCTCCCTGATACTCAGCCGCCGACGATT
>CAZONZ010000278.1:0-5825 GCA_964581005.1 uncultured bacterium | reverse complement strand
GCTGAGATCCGCCTGATGACCCCTAGCTTGGGGATCAAATCGGGGCTGGATCGAGGGGGGATCACGATCGGAAGGAAGCCATCTCGACATATGATTTTAGTGACCTGGAGAAGAGACATACACCCGTCGAGGCCGCGATGAACCCACAGGAACTCTGGCAGCGTTATCAAGACTGGCTCTACTATCACGAGGGCTTGGGGCTGTATCTGGATATCAGCCGTATTGCCTTTGACGATCCGTTTGTGGCCACCCTGCAGCCTAAGTTTGCTCAAGCCTTCACGGAAATGGCGGCCCTAGAAGCCGGAGAGATCGCCAATCCAGACGAGAACCGGATGGTGGGTCACTATTGGTTACGCGATCCGGAGCTGGCCCCCAATCCTGAACTCAAGCAGGAGATCATCGAAACCCTGGAAGAGATCGAGGCGTTTGTCCAAAAGGTCCACGCTGGTGAGATCCATCCCCCTGAAGCGCCGCTGTTTACCGATATTTTGTCGATTGGGATTGGCGGCTCGGCCCTGGGTCCTCAGTTTGTGGCCGAAGCGCTCTCGCCTGACGTTCCCCGTTTAGCGATCCACTTTATTGACAACACAGATCCAGCTGGGATCGATCGGATTCTGAATCGGCTCAAGGATCGGCTCAAGAGTACGCTTGTGATCGTGACCACTAAGTCTGGAGGAACCCCAGAAACTCGCAATGGAATGCTGGAAGTCAAATGGGCGTTCCAGGCTCTGGGATTGAACTTTGCCAAACATGCTGTAGCGATCACAACCAAAGGCAGCAAGATGGATGAATTAGGCCATGCTGAAGGTTGGCTGGCAGAGTTCCCCATGTTTGACTGGGTGGGAGGGCGCACCTCGGAAATGTCTGCGGTTGGCCTACTATCTGCTGCACTCCAAGGGATCGATGTCCGATCAATGCTCGCAGGGGCCAAGGAGATGGATCAGGCGACTCGTGCCACGGAGATCCGTCAAAACCCGGCTGCTTTACTAGCGTTGGCCTGGTATTTCAGCGGCAATGGCAAGGGCGAGAAAGATATGGTGATCCTGCCCTACAAAGACAGTCTGTTGCTGTTTAGTCGCTACTTGCAGCAGTTGGTGATGGAATCCTTGGGGAAAGAAAAGGATCTCGATGGCAACACGGTCTATCAAGGGATCGCGGTCTACGGTAATAAAGGCTCAACCGATCAACATGCTTATGTTCAACAATTGCGGGAAGGGGTGCCGAATTTCTTTATCACGTTTATTGAAGTGTTGAAGGATCGAGAGGGGGTCTCAATGGAGCTGGATCCGGATGTGAGGACCGGGGACTATCTCTCCGGATTCTTGCAAGGGACTCGTCAGGCACTTTACGACAATCAGCGTGGATCGATCACCGTCACCATTCCTGACGTTAATCCTCGGATCGTTGGCGCTTTGATTGCTTTGTACGAGCGAGCGGTGGGTCTCTATGCCAGTCTGATCCACATCAATGCGTATCATCAGCCAGGGGTAGAAGCGGGGAAGCGGGCTGCTGCTTCGATCTTGGATTTACAAAAACAGATCCTGCAAACCTTACGGCAGGAAGGTCATCCTCTCACGCTTGATGCCTTGGCCGAAAAAATGGGATCTCCGGATCGAGCTGAAACCCTCTATCTGATCCTGCGCCATCTCGAAGCCAACCAGCGAGGGATCACGTTTACAGGCGATCGATCTAAGCCTGCCACTCTGAAGATCTCGTGTCCATAAGGGGAGGAAACCCAGGGATGGCCTAAACTATGAAAGGTTATCCATTAGCCTCTTGCTCGGAAGCCTCACCGTTTTGATCCGATCTTGTCAGATTGCCCATGTCTACCCAACCTCCTGATCCATCTCACCTCAGCGATCATCCACCTGAATCCGATGACGCTCTCAAAGCCGCTCGACTCCAGAAGGTGAAGGAGTTGCGGGATCAGGGCACCGAACCCTATGCCTACCGCTACACTCCAACCGATCACGCCCAGGATCTGCAGGATCGTTACGCGGATCTAGAAGCTGGAGCGGAGGTTCCGGATCACGTCGCTGTCGCAGGTCGGATCATGTTGCGGCGGGTATTTGGCAAACTGGCCTTTTTTACCCTCCAAGATCGTTCGGGCACGATTCAGCTCTACCTCGACAAAAAGCGGATCACCGCCAGCATGGGGGCGGAAGCCTTCGAGACCTTGAAAAAGTTGACGGATGCTGGGGATTGGCTAGGGGCACGCGGATCAATCAAGCGAACCGATAAAGGAGAGTTGTCCGTCGTCGTCGATGAGTATCAGATCTTAACGAAGTCGCTCCTGCCCTTACCGGATAAATGGCATGGTCTACGCGATCCAGAGAAGCGCTATCGGCAGCGGTATGTGGATCTGATTGTCAATCCTGAGGTGCGGCAAACTTTACAAGATCGCGCTCGGATCATTCAGTCCATTCGCCAAACCTTAGAAGATCAAGACTTTCTTGAAATTGAGACCCCTGTCTTGCAGGTGATTCCGGGAGGTGCAGAAGCCCGACCCTTTATCACCCATCACAATACGTTGGATCTCAATCTCTATCTCCGGATTGCGACAGAACTGCACTTAAAGCGACTAGTGGTGGGTGGGATCGAGCGGGTTTATGAGCTTGGACGAGTCTTTCGGAATGAAGGGATCTCGACTCGCCATAATCCAGAATTTACCTCGCTGGAACTTTATCAAGCCTATGCTGACTATTTCACAATGATGGATCTAACCGAAACGTTGATCGTCAACGCTGCCCAAAAAGTCCGAGGATCACTGCAAATTGAATATCAAGGTGAATCGATTGATCTCACCCCTCCCTGGCGACGAGCTAGCATGATCGAAATCGTGCATGAGCAAACTGGGATCGATTTTGAGCCGTTCTTTGAGGATCCGACCAACCTAGAGCCTGCTCAACAGGCAGTCACAGAATTAAACATTCCAGGCGTAGAGGAGTGCCGTTCGGTTGGATCGATCTTGGTCCATGTGTTTGAGGAACGATGTGAGGAAGCCTTGCGACAGCCAACGTTTGTCATGGATTTCCCCGTTGATAATTCTCCACTGACTCGACCGCATCGCAGTAAACCTGGCTTGGTCGAACGCTTTGAGCTCTATATCACAGGACGAGAGTTAGCAAACAGTTACTCTGAGTTAACCGATCCAGTCGATCAACGAGAGCGCTTGGAGTTACAGGCAGCCTTGAAAGCAGCTGGCGATGAAGAAGCTCACTTTTTTGATGAAGACTTTGTGATCGCCTTAGAATATGGATTGCCTCCTACAGGTGGAATGGGCTTGGGAATTGATCGTTTAGCGATGCTTTTACTCGATGCAGCAAGTATTCGAGATGTGATCGCGTTCCCGTTGTTAAAACCTGAACTGCCTAAATCTTGCTAAATCTTGAGTGACGTAGATCCTGAACCGCTTAAATCCTAAACACTCAAATCCCGAATTGCCTAGATCCTGAACTCAAACTAGACTCAAAATCTGATCCCAATCCTGAAGGTTAAGAGAGGGCCAACCGATGCAGATCATCATTATCGTTCTAGCTGTCATTCTGGGAGTGATTTTACTTGGGTTACTCTTAGGCTGGTTCTGGATCCGCAATAAGATCCAAACCTTTGCGGAGGCGGTTGAGCAGATCCTAGAGGGGACCGGAGGTGGGGTGCCACCATTTCGGATCCACCTGCAACGCTCCCCTGATGTGACGTGGCGCAAGGCTACCGCGATCGAGTCGATTTCTGCTGAATTGGCTCAATTGGGGTACAGCCCAGTCGGAGATTTCGCGGTTCCGGAAACCGAGGGACTCTTGCTGCGGGGATTCTGGCATCCCCAGGTGATGAGTTACGCCGCTCTTTACGATCATCCCGAAGTCGGTGTATTCACAGATTTTTATCTCTCGCTGCACGACAAGGAAAAAACGATCCACCTGTCAGTTAGCAATTCCCCAGAGAGTGGCATGGATCGGCCTGAATGGGCTCCCTTGATCCGGGTGGAGGTTGATCTAGAGCAGGAACCAAGTGCAGTCCAGCGACTCCATCAACGTCTAGTCGAGGCTCAAGCCGATCGCCAGGTAGATCCAGCGTCTGCGGCTGAGTTTGAGAGCAAGTTCATACAGGCTTATGCAGACGAGATGGATTGGCGGATCCAGCGAGGCGGGGTGACGGAAGAGGAAGTGCGGCGAGTGGCAGCCTTACATCAACAAGATCCTCCCGATCAAGCCACAGTTGAGATGATTCAAGAGATGTGGCGCAATGCGATCACCGAGTTTGTCACCACCCAAATACGGGAAGCCTTTTTAACCAAAACATCGATGTCGGCGGCTGAATGGGAGGCCAAGCGAGATCGCGTGTTAGTTGTTCATGATCATGTGGATTTAGAGATTTTGATCAATCAATTGTGCTGGGAGATGATCCCTGAGGATCTTGACGAAGACGCTGAAGAAAGAGCCCTGCGAGATGCTCACCATCGGATCAGTAGTGCCTTCAAAAACCTATCGATTCGACAAGGATTTGCTGAGATCCAACGGCTCCTCCCGGCCTCCAAACGCTACGAATGGCTTGGCCAGGTTGACTCCCCCTGGCCCGCTGATCTCTATCTAGAACCGGATTCCGAGTCAGTCGATCTGGCTAAACTTAGCTAATCTGACATTGATGGAAAACGAGTTCAAAAATTCCAGGATTGGATCGGTTCATCCACAAGAACAGTTGATCCTTGCGTCACCAATAATCGATTAGGAGTTACCAAATAGCGCACATCACCATTCACGGCAACAAATTCATCACCTTGGGAGCTATAGCTTTCTAACGGCAACTCGATCGAGCTTCCATTTTGCTTGGCAACCCCCACGTAGGTTTGGGGTAGATCGCCTCCACAAATATAGATCCGAAAATTTGCCGTTTCCGCTTCCACAAACCAGCTTTCCCCCGCTGCACAGCCTCCGGTAGCAACGAATGAATCCCGGACTAGGTAAACCTGAGCCACTTCTTCCGTCAAGGTTTTACCACTAGGATCTTTAACAATCAATAACCCTGTGCGTGTCTGGGCATTGCCTCCATCCAGGATATATTGATACCCACTATTTTCAAAGATCAAATACCGTCCCTGCTGCGGATCATAGTCGGTCGCCACCAAGCTAAGCCCCAAGTTGCCCTCATGATCAAAGCTCCGGTAAAAACGGGGAGTTCCAGGATCGGATTCATCGCCACAGACATAGATCACAAAATTCTCAGTCTTCACAAAAGTGTAAAGCCCACCTGTACCCCGCCCGCAGGTAACATCCCCTTCCAATTCTGTGGTGCTCCCAAATCGGGTAGCTTGGGCGATCAAAACTGGAATGTTGAGATCGATCTCGTTGCTGAGCTCCAGACGATCGGGGTGGACCAGAGATCTATCGGAGGAAGTCTTGTCTATCCCATTACCATACATTGGAGTTGAGATCAGGATTTCAGCAATGGCTAAAGCTCCAAGAGTAAGGGTGAAAAACGTGGGCATCCAATGAGTCAACTGAGCTATAGGCATAGTAGATTCTCCTTCAGACTGTACAAAAACTTAATGGTCGCTTGCTGTAGATCCGACAGGTATCCCAACGGTTGCCCCTTGGAGAATCGAGAATCTACTTTTTTCAGTTGCGACATACCCTTTCCAGAAAGCATGTCAAGCACCTATTCAGCATATGGATCCACCCCCAACTCCCGCAACCGTTGGGCGAATCGATCCGCCCGCATCCGTTCCTGAAAAATCTTGGTCTCAGCTTGCTCCGCCCGGATCCGTTCCTCTTCAGCTCGGATCCGTTCGTATTCAGCCCGGATCCGTTCCTCGTTAGCAGCTTCAGTTG
>CAZONZ010000277.1:0-5826 GCA_964581005.1 uncultured bacterium | reverse complement strand
AGAGTTGTTCGCCAAGTTGTTCTTCTTTCCTCCTACATTGCCTTTGTCGAATTGGCAGAAGATCAGCAACTCTTTCTTGTGAGTGGCATAGGAATCAGGGGGGTGGAGAGCATGGGGATGTAGGGAGATACAATAATGTTGACTTAGGAAGGGTACAGAACGAAGGATATGCTGACGGTCGTTTCGCCCGAAGCACTATAGTTATCACATTGATATTACCAGCTATTCCGATGTACAGGATGATCTCCCCTATACGTGCCAGAAGTTTGGTTATTTCGCGGACGGCGACGACAACTGTCGATGGCATAGTACTACTCGTAGGTTTAGATGAAGCCTAACCTTCTAAGTCGTGTGAAGATCATGATGGGGACATGGAGAGCACATGGAGAGCTTAGAGGACCATTGCACAAGCGATCGCGGGATCTTGGAGCAACTCAGCCACGGCTTGATGGAGCATTTGGGGCTTTCTCTGGGGATAGGGAAGCGTAAGGCCAGGACGGGTGATCAAACGGCCACGAGACATGATCAGGATGCGATCGGCTAGACGAAGGGCTTCTGTCATATCATGTGTTACGAATACGACTGTGATAGCTTCGTTGTCTACCAGATCCCGGACCAGATCTTGCATGGTGAGGCGGAGGCGAATATCCAGTCCGTTGAAAGGCTCATCCATCAGTAATAGATCGGGCTCAAGGGCAAGAGCTCGTGCAATCCCAACACGGGCACCCATCCCTCCACTGAGCTGATGAGGGTATTGATCACTAGCTTGCAGGGGAAAGCCACATCGATCTAAAAGTTGAATCGCGCGTTGCTGCCGTTGCTTTCGATCGTTGACATAGGCCATACACCCCAAAGCCACATTCTCACGGGCTGTGCGCCAGGGCAGGAGCCGTTGATCTTGAAATACCATGCCCACCCGTTGAGCCTGAATCTGAAGCGTGCCCTGTTGAGGAGTGATTAACCCTGAGATCGCGCGTAACAGCGTTGTTTTTCCAGATCCAGATGGCCCTAAAATGATCAGCAATTCTCCGGCGGGGATCCTCAAACAGAGGTTCTCTAAAAGGGGTCTTCCTCCAAATCCCAGTGAGACATCCTCCAGGTTGACGACTGTACGGTCGAGATCTCGATCTAACCCCTTCATAGACGTTTCCTATGGTTGACTCTGGGGAAGCGCCAAGGCTCTAATCGCTCTCGGAGAGGACGAAGAACGCTATACTCAAGCCCCAAGAATACGATAATGCCCAGAATGATCCAGGCTAGACTTTGAGCTGTATCCAGGTTAGAGCGAGAGATCGCTAATTGAGCACCAATGCCCTCACGAGCACCCAGAAGTTCAGCCATCACGGCAACTTTCCAGGCTGTTGCAAAGGCGGTCAGGGTTGCTGGAAACAAATAGGTCAATAAATGGGGGATCACGATCTCGTGTAGGTACTGGAGTGGGGTCAGTCGAAAGAGGGTCGCCATCTCCTTCAATCTGGGACTAACAGAGCGCACCCCTTCCACCGTAGCCAGGAACGGAATGGGGATCAGGGCCACCGTCAGGGTAATCCCCACGGTCTGAGTTCCCATCCCAAACCAGAGTAGGATCACCACCACCCAGGCAACAGGAGGTATCGCCAACATCAGCGTGATCAGAGGCGAGAGAGCATAGCGGATCTGCGCAAACATCCCAGCAACCAAACCAAGCCCTAGGCCCAGTGCCATCGATAGCCCAAAGGATCCAAGCACCCGACCTGTCGTGATCATTAACGCCCTCAGGGCTTCTCCTTCAACCACGATCGCGATCAAAGCTTTGCTGGTTAACCAAGGGGAGGGAAGCACCAACGATCCTGCCTGAAAACTGCCCCAGAACCAGAGGCCCAGAAAGCCCAGGATTCCGACACCTGACCAGATCCAGGAGAGTCTATTCAACATCTAAGTAAAACCCATCATCCGGTAATTGTCCGCCCAAGAGAGCCGCAGAGTCTGCTGCCAGTTCGCCATAGAAAAACTCTAGATGATCCTTGGCCTGTTGGGGAGAGCGCACGTTCAAGTTCATGTAGGGAATAGACTGTTCCAAAACGGTTTGCTTCACATCCAGATAGGACTCTCCTAATTGGGCGGCTTCGGTGGGATTGGCGTTCACCCAATCGGTTGCGGCTCTCACTGCCCTCACTAGAGCTTGAGGGAGATCCGGTGCCTGAGCTCGGAGACTATCGTTGAGGATCAACACGGCCATGGGAATATCGGCTCCTCGTCCAGCGGCCATGTCAAATTCTGCCTGGAGATCGAGAGCGCGGTTGACGCTGAGATCATTGGCGGCTCCTTGGCGAACGGCTGCTGTGGCTGCGGGTTCCTGAAGGACGGCAGCAGGAGCTCGCTGGGCTAAGAGGAGTTGCGCGGCTTCGGCAGGAGTGGCGGTGTATTCGACTTGAAGATCCCGTAGAGTCATCCCCTGAGATCTCAACAACCATTGCAAGACCCGATCCGGCATATCCCCCCGAAACGGAACCAGCACCCGCTTACCTGCCAAATCCGTCAACGTTTGAATCTCTGGATCGGTGGTCATCAGGTAGAGCATCCCTGTCGTCAGTACCCCCACCAGACGCATTCCGGTCCCACGATTGTAGAGATTGGCGGCTGTGGGAGCTGGGGAGGTGGTGATCTGGATCCGTCCACTGGCGACACCGGCTCGCATCTCGTCCGGAGAGCGCCACACTTGAAATTGGGTCATCTCAACCAGGGGCTGTAGACCGTTTTGTTCTGCCACTCGTGCCATTGGAATCGATACACCGATAGGAGCCCCAAAGATCATCAAATCTGAGAGGCGGGAGGGAGCAGAGTGGGCCTGTTTCCCCATAACTCTAGCGAACGTGGAAGCCACCATCAGCGAGGACAAACCTGACACCATCAAGCGTCGCGGGTATCGAATAGCCATAGTCAAGAATTGATCTCTATCGTGCTACCATCCCCTTGACCCAGCAGGAATCCATCAGGATCCTAGGGTTGATCAGAAAGACCCTAGCGAGGATCAACGGCTACGTCAAAAGACAGGCGGTCGGGGATCATTTTGACCGATCGCTTGTGTTATGCCTGATGGAGAGATCCAACCTGTAGACCCACTATGGCTAACCTCACTGCAAAACAGAGTTATGCAAGGCTGATGGAGCTAGCCGAGTTAGCTAGGGAACGCTACGTTACGGCTGGGGGGACACATGGATCGGCCAGTGGTGACAAGCATCTCACCTCAGAGGAGCGGCAGGAGTTTCTAGACATCGCTCAGACACTACGGCAAAAGCGGAGCCAGCATGTTTAGTGGACTGGATCTATAGATCTAAGCATATTGGCTTCCTTTCAACACAAGGAGAGAAGACCCTCAATGTCTCTTCCAGGAGATCTACCCTTCCCGAAAGTGCTGGAGCGTAAGATCTTAAGACTTAGGACAATTTGCTTGATCTTGGCCCTAGAACAGTATAGGATGAGTCATCTATCGGTTCTGGCGGGGAGCAGCCGTCAGAGGAAAGGGGGAAAGTTCGGTGCAAATCCGGCGCTGTCCCGCAGCTGTGAAAAGATGCTTGGATCTCGAAGGATTGCAAGTGTCTCGAAGTCAGAATGCCCGCCGATCCATGCCACGTCCATCCACATCTGCGAGGTACAGATGAGCGCCACCGTTTTCTTGACCCACGATCGGCCTGTGCAAAAACAGGGGGCTGAGAGTCTTCCCCCCAGGCTAAGTCCTTATGATCTTCCACCGCCTAACCCCCTGCGGCTTGATGAGTAGCAGTGGATCGCTGATGCATTGGCCAAACAAACCGGATCATGGCGCGAGATCCTGATCATGCGTGTCGATAGTATGAGATCCGGGTTAGGGCCTTGAGATCTTGAACCTGATTAGTCTTGGATGCAAGCATCAATACCTATGTTCAACTCAGCTATACCTATCCTTTGTGCCCAGAATTTAGGGGTGGCTTATGGCGACTCGGTGATCCTGTACTCGATTGAAGTCGCGCTCAAACAGGGAGAGTGGATCAGTGTGATCGGCCCGAATGGGTCTGGAAAATCAACGTTATTGAAATCCTTGAGTGGGTTGCTGGATCTGCATGAGGGGGGAGTTTGGCTAGACGGCAAAGCGATCCAGACTCTCCCCACCAAAGTTGTGGCACAGCAGTTAGCCTTAGTGTCTCAGCAGCAGGAATTCCCCGATGGGTTGACAGTTGAGCATTTGGTTTCCCTGGGCCGATCTCCGTATCAAGCCTGGTGGCAATGGCAGCCCTCCCCAACTGATCAGGAGAAGATCTCCCTGGCCCTCCATCAAACCCAACTAGAACACTTAAGATATCGATCCCTAGAGACACTTTCGGGAGGGGAACGGCAACGAGCGTTTCTGGCTCTGGCCCTAGCTCAGGATCCGCAGGTGCTCCTCTTGGATGAACCAACGACATTCCTCGATCTGCGCTACCAGTTGGAAGTATTGGAAGTTATTAAGCAGCTCAATCAAACTCAGAATCTAGGAGTGATCACGGTGTTGCACGACATTAATCTGGCAGCCCGATACAGTGATCAGCTGGTTGTCATGGATCAAGGGTGTCTCCGGCTGGTTGGATCCCCAACCGAAGTATTGACGTCAAACCAGCTTGGAGAAGTGTTTGGGATCGAGATCTCTCTAGCTTCAACTCCTGTTGGCCTCCAGATCACCCCTCTGGGGATCCGCTCTCCGCTTGATCTTCACCGGGTTAGCACTCCCCTGCAACATTTGAACACAGTATCGATCTCTTGAACACTCTCTTGAACACTTTTGATCGTGTCTCTCATGCAACTGCGATCCAGCTTGATGCTTACAGCTCTAGTGGGGGTACTGCTAGGTTTATTCAGTCTCAGCCTCTCGATGGGATCCGTTGCCATTCCTCTGGATCAAGTCTTGATCATCCTAGGAGGAGGGGAACCTGAACGCAGCACTTGGACTCAGATCATCCTCCAGTTTCGGTTGCCCAGAGCGATCACAGCTGTAGCCGCAGGATCAGCCCTATCCGTCAGTGGTCTGCACATGCAAACACTCTTTGCAAATCCTCTGGCGGGTCCATTCATTTTGGGGATCAATGCTGGGGCTAGTTTAGGTGTGGCGTTGATCGTGTTAGGAGTCCAGGTGACGGGAGTCGCAGCCATGATCGAGTGGCTGGGTGTGGCGGGAGATATTGGCATTGCAGCGGCAGCTTGTGGGGGATCGCTGGTGACGCTGATCCTGGTGCTTGGGGTAGCTCAGCGGGTTCGGAGCAATCTTACCCTTTTGTTGTTGGGCTTGATGCTAGGGTATGTGACCAATGCGTTGGTGACCATCCTGATCCAATTTAGTTTAACGGAGCAGGTCCAAACCTATCTCAACTGGACTTTTGGTAGTTTTAGTGCCGTAACTCAGCAACAATTAACGATCCTGGTTCCCCTGATCAGTTTGGGGTTAATCATGGCTTATGGATCGGCCAAGATCATGAATCTGCTGCTGTTGGGTGAAACTCAGGCCCGGAGTTTGGGATTAGCTATCCAGCCAGCCCGATTTTATTTGATTGGTTGTTCTGCATTATTAACAGGGATCGTGACGGCGTTCTGTGGCCCGATCTCGTTTCTTGGAGTTGCCAGCCCCCATCTGACTCGTAACCTTTTCAAGACGGTTGATCATGTGGTTTTGCTTCCAGGTACCACTCTGATCGGTTCAATCATTGGTCTATTAGCGGATCTGATTGCTCAACTGCCGGGTCGAGAAACGGTTTTGCCCTTAAATGCTGTGATGGCATTGATCGGTGCTCCCATTGTCATTTTAGTGATCCTGCAACGCCAGATCCGGTTAAGCTGATC
>CAZONZ010000276.1:0-5919 GCA_964581005.1 uncultured bacterium | reverse complement strand
TGTTGACGCCTAAACTCAACAAAGCAGCATGGTCTCCTTGGCTCTCTTCATCACTTTAGCTAACTCGGCGAGAAGCCCCGCACTGTATCCATAAATCGGTGTCGGGATGAAAGCCAGGGTCGGTGTACTCCGCACCATTCGGACTAGCCGACCAAGTTGTTTGGGTTGAATGGGCCTATCTGATCCTTCCTGCCGCAAGCGAACATCAAGCTAACAGGCAAAAGGTTGCACGAAAAGCTACGGGTCTTGGGACACAGGAATCCTGCCCTTGGAGGCGGTGTAAGACCAAGAGGACTGTACAGTTCTGGTGGCTGGAGATCGGTCGTGTGCTTGGGATGGTTGGGATTCCGTTGCTTTTGAGCCTGGGTGTGGGTCTGCTGTTGTGGTGGCTGCGGCGGTGAGGGATCCGGGTCTGGGTGCGGCGGGATCTTTACAGACATTGCTGCCGAAACCAAGAGGAGGGCTCATGCACCACGATCCGATTTCCGTCTGGATCACAGAAGTCAACCTCCCGACCATGGGCCTCCTGGCGTAGCTCCGAGATCTCAACAGTCTTCAAGATAGGTAGCTCCAAGATCCGATCTAAGTGATCGACTTGCAAACAAAGACTCACGGCTCCTAGGCGTGCGGCATAGTCCGGCTTATGACTGCAGTAAAGCCCCAAGCGTAGATCCGGTAGGCGAAATTCCACATAAACAGGAGGGATCTCAACCACTGGATCGGCTCCCACCAACTCTCGGTAAAACGCCTGTAACTGATCGAGATCGGGGGTAGCGATGCTGATCAGGGCTGATGAGATCAAAGTAGACATTTGAGGATAAAGGGATCGGCAGTGTTAAGTTAACCCAGATCACGCAAGAGATCGGGAGATTGCCGCACCGTCTCGAAGAAGATATGAACATTCGACTCAGGGGTGGTCTGATGGATCCCGTGGCCTAAATTCATAATGTGTCCGGTTGGCCCAGCCTTGCGCAAAACATCCAGAGTTCGCTGCCGGATTAGGTCGGGAGAGCCCAACAGCACCATCGGCTCCAGATTTCCCTGAACCGCTAACGATCCCAGCCGTTGCCGTGCATCCGCCATATCCGTCATCCAGTCCACACTGAAGATATCGATCCCAACCTGCGGTACCCGCTCCAACACCCCTGAACTGCCATTGATATAGAGCACCAACGGGGTTTCTGGATGGACCGCTTTGACATAGTCAACGATCGCCCGCTCATACGGCAGTGCCCAGACCTCATAATCCACCGGACTCAAAGCTCCAGCCCAAGTATCAAAGATCTGGACCAACTGAGCTCCTGACTCGATCTGGTAGCACACGTAACGGCCAATACTCTCCGCCAGCTTACTTAACAGCTGATGCAGCAGCTCCGGTTCCCGATAAGCCATTGCCTTGATCTGGGCATAGTCTTTGGAACTCCTGCCCTCGACGGCATAACTGGCTAATGTCCAGGGAGCCCCCACAAATCCCAACACAGCCGCTTTGCCCTCAACCTCCCGCCGCAACGTTGACAAGATCTCTCGAATAAACGGCAAACTCTCTTGCGGATCCAGAGAATGGACCTGATCCACTTGGGCTTGCGACCGGATTGGGGGATCGATCACAGGGCCTTGCTTTTCGATCAGTTCAAACGGGATCCCCATCCCATCCAGGGGGGTCAAAATATCGGAGAACATGATCACTCCATCCGGAGCAAAGGCCCGAAAGGGTTGCAGCGAGATCTCAATCGCTAGATCAGGGCGTTCACAGCGTTCTTTGAACGAGTATTGCGACTGCAGACGACGGTAGACTTCCATATACCGACCCGCCTGACGCATCATCCACACCGGAGGACGCTCAACCGTTTCCCCCTTCGCAGCCCGCAATAGCAGTAACGTCTCTGACATCGATCTTTCCCCTCTCCCAACCTAACGAGTTGTCGGATCCCAAGACCCTCATTCCTGGTGTTTCGATCGTCCTTAGCGACTAGCCTCAGCCCAGCACCGAGATCCAGGCTTCCTAGCCTACCACTAATCGGATCCCCCAACTTCTAAAGTTCCGGTCGGTCCGGCAGGTTAGGCATATTTTCTGATTCCTTAGAAGCCGTTTGCTCATCAGATCATCCAATGACTTGTCCGATCCACTCGATCATCGAGATCACCCAATGGCTTAAATGGCTTATTCAATCTGTTCGATGATCCGAACCCAAACGGTTGATCTCCTGGGATCAGCTACCAGCAAGATAAGCTATAGCACTCCTGGAATCTCTCCTCTTTGCTTCCGGCCCCCATCACACCTTGTAGTTCACGATCCGAGCAAACTCTTCCGGTTTGAGGCTGGCTCCACCCACCAACACCCCATCAATTTCTGGTTGGGCCATAATCTCATCAATGTTGCTCGATTTTACCGATCCACCATACTGGATCACCATGTTGGGGTTTGTCAGTTGTTCGCGGATAAATTTGATCACACGGTTAGCTTCTACCGCTGCGCAGGTATCGCCTGTCCCGATGGCCCAAATGGGTTCGTAGGCAATGATCAGATTGGTTTGATCAATACCGACCAATCCTCGTCGCAGTTGATCCAGGATCCAGGATTCCGTTTGATGTTGATCCCGAAGCTGCTTGGTTTCGCCCACACAGAGGATCGGTAATAAGCCATGTCGCTGAGCAGCCAGTAAGCGGCGATTCACCGTCTCGTCGGTTTCCCCAAAATATTGCCGTCGTTCACTATGACCAATGATCACCGAACGCACGCCGATCTCCGACAGCATGGAGCCAGAGATCTCTCCAGTGTAGGCTCCAGCATCTTCCCAGTGGACATTTTGAGCCCCAACGGTCACCGAAGCTCCCGCTCCACTTTGATCCGCAATCGCTTGGAGCACAGTGGTCAGATCGGTAAACGGGGCGCACAGAATCACCTGGCGTGGGGGGGAAACAGTCTGGGTTTCGAGGAGGGGCAAAAGTTGATCGACAAACTCACGCGCTTCGGCCTGAGTCTTGTGCATCTTCCAGTTTCCAGCAATGACAGTCGAGCGCAACGGTGAATCTCCTTGGTTTGCAGTGAGCCCATCTCAAATCACCGATCAGTTTACCAGGATCCCTGCTCCAATCCGCTGACAGCTTCGTAACAGGTAAGCTACACTCCTGGCCAGGAGCCCCATGCTGGGCTCAGGGTTTCCCCGTTTTTCCCATTTCGAGACATGCGCGTGATCAACCGACGATCTGTGATCTTGAGGGGGGCGATCTTAGGAGCTGGCTGGCTCTCGACCTCCCTTACATCCCGTCAAGCTGACGCAAAGGAATTCACCATGTATCCTGTGACCAAAACTGAAGCTGAGTGGCGTTCGATCTTGACGCCTGAGCAATTTGAGGTCCTGCGGCACGAGGGCACCGAGCCCCCCTTCCGCAACGACTATCACGACAACAAAGCTGCAGGAACTTACGCCTGTGCAGGTTGTGGTCAACCTCTGTTTGCCTCCGACGCCAAGTATGACAGTGGCACAGGCTGGCCCAGCTTCTGGCAACCGATCACTCCAGAGGCGATCGGCACCAAAACCGATTGGAAACTGCTCTTGCCCCGTACTGAAGTTCATTGTTCCCGTTGCGGCGGCCATTTAGGCCACGTCTTCAAAGATGGCCCCGAACCTACAGGTCTGCGCTACTGCATGAATTCTGCTGCCCTGAAGTTTGAGCCCGCGTGATCCCTGGCATCGTGTTCTAGATCTTGGATCAAGCCTTCAGATCAGCCTCAGTCCGGTGAACTCACGTGTGGCTTGCGGAGCCTAGGTCCAGAACCTCGGTCCAGAACCTCAAGCACTCTGGAATCCGCAACCTTAAGCACTCTAGCGGAGGCTGATCGGATGATCTTATACAGCAACAAGCTGGAATTTCTCCCCTAAATGGTGTTGCATGGTTCTTGAACAGGAAGGATCCCTCTGGTGACAGACTTGACATCTCCGATCTCGGACGCTCAGATCATTGAACGAGTCCAGCAACTTTACAATGCCTATCCGTTTCCTCCAGAGCCGTTATCGACGGTTGCACCACCGGGTTGGAATTGGCGTTGGAGTTGGCCGCAAGCCTATGCGTTTTGTAGCGGGATCCATCCTGGCACCGATCCCGTTCGGATCCTGGATGCAGGCTGTGGATCGGGGGTTAGCACGGAGTACATTGCTCATCAAAATCCAACCGCCGAGATCTGGGCGTTCGATCTGAGTGAGAAGGCGCTGGAGATTGCTCAGTCTCGTTGTGCCATGTCTCAGGCTCCTGCGGTTGAGTTTCGGCAACTGAATATCTATGAGATCGATTCGATCCCTGGTTCCTTTCAATTCATTAATTGTGTAGGGGTCTTACATCATTTACCCGATCCGGTTCGAGGGTTACAAGCCCTGGCAACCAAGCTGGCTCCAGGCGGGATCATGCATATTTTTGTCTACGGGGAGCTAGGCCGTTGGGAGATCCGGCTGATGCAGAAAGCCTTGCGGCTCTTGATCGGAGGAGATGAGCACCATCCCCTGGCATCAGTAGACCAGTTGCAAGCTGGGCTTCAGGCGGGTCGATCTTTGTTCAAGATCTTGCCAGACCAAAATCGGATCGTGCAGCAGGAGCGGGAACGCTGGGCGACGGAGAATGTGAGTGATGAGTGCTTTGCCGATATGTACTTGCATCCCCAGGAGATCGATTACACCATTGAACGTTTGTTTGATCTCATTGATCTCTCTGGGCTAGATTTTTTGACCTTCTCAAACCCAAGTTTCTGGCAGTTGGATCGGGTCTTGGCCAAGTCTCCGGAATGGCTGGAGCAAGCGCAAGCCTTACCCCCGCGTCAACGCTACCGACTGATCGAATTATTGGATCCGGTGGTCGCTCATTACGAGTTCTACGTGGGCAAGCCTCCCCTACCCCAGATCGGATGGACGGAAGCCACGATCCGATCGGCCATTCCGCATCGAAGTCCTTGTATTGGTCTTTGGCCCAGCCAGAGTGTGTTCAACTATGCCTATGAACCGATCTCGCTGAGTGAGGCTGCATTTATCTTTTTGCAAGCGGCAGAAGGCCAGCAACGGGTCGATCAGATCCTGGCCAGCATGAGCAAACCGATCTCGATAGAGCAGCTAATGGACTTGATCCGTTTACAGCTAGTGTTATTGGAACCTTAGGGGCTCGCAAACAGGTGTTGCAATGACGAGAAAATGCAGACGATGAGCAGGGACTGTGCAAATCATGAATGAAAGTACCCTAATGCTCCTCAGGATCCTTAAGATCGGAGGATATAGGCATCACTGGCTTTTGATAAACTCTCACATAGTCAACATAAAGACTATCAGGCAGATCGGCTTCAGCAATATCTCCAGCCCAGCGTCCCACTTCAAGACTTAAAACGATGTACTGGTTGCGATGCGAGATCGCTTGATCCGTTCGCCAAACCACTTGACCATTTTGATAAAAAACATATTCTTCGGGTGTCCACTCTAGTCCAAACACCTGAAAGCCTTCACTTAAGCCCGGATCATAGTTTCGATCATGGATCTTACGATGATGAATCCCATACCCATTCCAATGCAGGGCTCGATTGAGTAAATGATCCTGGCTGTGGTACTCAAAAATATCGATCTCTGTGCCATAGATCCGGGGATTGCCAACCTTTTCCACGAAAGGAGATTGTAGCCAGAAAGCCGACCAGTGACCGACTTGAGTTTGGAGGCGAACTCGTGTTTCAAAATAGCCAAACGTGGTTTCAAATTTGCCCTCCGTCCCGATCATGCCTGTGTGATAGTCGGATCCAACCTGGCGAGTCGTGATCACCAAATGGCCTGCACCATCCAGGGAGATACTCTCTGGCACATTGATCCCATCCCGACGCGGTCCTAAACGACGATAGCTCCATTTCTGCCGATCCAGGTCCTCTCCTTCAAATTCATCCGCCCAGATCAG
>CAZONZ010000275.1:0-5943 GCA_964581005.1 uncultured bacterium | reverse complement strand
GAAACTGGTTTACGAAATGCTGCTACTGTACTAGCTAACCCACGAAAGGACTGTACTTATCAGAGCAAAGATGATCTTACTGCAGGAGACTAATGTTGATACTCATCAAGTGAAGCCAGAAATCTTGGATAAAGTTGCTTTCCAGGTGAATAGCGCAAGGCAAAAATTAACCCAAAAAATGAACCTTAGAAAAAGACAAGATCAGGTTATGGAATTGATTGACAATCTATTTGATAGCGTAGCTGAGGAAATGCTGGACAATGTTACACAGCGAACTGAGCTCTTCCAAAAGCTTCAGGATGCTAGGATATTAGTTATTAATCAGTCATCAGAGGCTGAGAGAGAAATTGCTATACAGCAAGCTGAGTTTGAGGCTAAGACTGTCAAAGCAGTTATTTTCAGAGAGTCTCAGAGAAGAATTCAAGATAAAGTCTTAAGATGGGTTGTGCCAATCATGATCATCGCATATGTCCTCTTAATAGCTGGGACAGTAGTATTCAGTAAAAATAATGTTTGGACAACCACAACCTCTGTGCCTATCCTTGGTATTCCCATATCCGTTCTTTTGTGGGCGGCTCTCGGTAGTTTGGCTGCGATCCTTTACAGATTTTACTCCAGAGAGTTCCTTCGGATCAACGAAGAGATTCGGTGGTTAATTGCTCGTCCGATCATAGGAATTATCATGGGATGTCTGAGTTATTTGGGTATTGTGTCAGGTCTCATCATCTTTGGGAGTACTACGCCTTCCTTGCTAGAAGGGGATGAATCAAGATTTTATCTGTTTTGGATCATCGCTTTCCTGGGAGGGTTTAGCGATCAGTTCTTTGAGTCTATCATTAACCTATTGTCCCGTAAGATAACAATGGAAGAACAGGATCGAAATTTGCCTTAAGTTGAAGAGTTATATCTATTTATATCTATTAATATCTTGGTTTGACTCAAGCTTTTGGGCGTTTAACATCTTGGCCTAATATATTGTATGGTGGAGCTTTGGTTAACCCGATCCTGCTTACAACTTTGGAGATCTCGGCGCGCCGCTGAGCTTTGATGTTAGAGGGCAGAATCATGTTCAAGGAGAGACTGGGATCGATTATTCCGATCATTCCGATAAGCCAGATAAACAGCTTCTAAGAACATTTCGCTGGTGATCCCTGCGCGGATCGTGAAGTGAATTCGATCGGCAACTTGATGGGCTAAATTGACGGTGACCTGTTGACGCGCTTGCGGTTCCATCATTGATCGGCGTCGTAGCAGTTCTCGGATCACGGCAAAATCATCTGGGTGCAACTGATCCACTGTGGATTGATCGGGGAGATCTTGGGCGAGCTGCCGAGCGGCATCTGTGACCAGAAACGAGACGTCTGTTTCGATCCGACCGAGTTGAACCACGAGGGTTCCTGCCAGCCAATCCCCTAACCGTTTTTCTCGTGGCGTTAATGCAATTAAGATCGCGCCTAGAAAAAAAATGTCATCAATCGGTCGAATCAAGGATCGCAGGCTTGATTGTTGTAACCCTACTCTACGTCCATCATCTCGAATGACCTGGATCTGGCAATACCGTTTACCGGGTGTTTGTCCCTGCCAAAACACCTCAAAGAAGACAAAATATCCTACATAAACAAAAAAATAGATCAGTAGCCCAACGGCAACTAACCAATTCCCAATTGTATCTTCATCGAAACCCAGCTGATTGAGCACATCCAGAGCGGAGACGGAAAAGTATCCCCAGGCCACCAAAAACAGGAAGAGACCGATGCCAAGGACCAGGTAATCGATCAACAGGGCTTGAGCCCGACTCCCGATCCCAGCCAGAGCAAACTCTAACTCAACACTTTCTGGAGTCCGGAGTCGGATCCGATTGACGTAATCCATAGGCCATCCATCCAAGGAACTCAAGCCAGCTTTAGTGTACCTCAGAGCCTCCTGATCCTCAGACATCTATCTCTAAGATCGTAATTCCAGCCCCAACCCTTCCCGCCGGTTACGCAGATCGAAATAGATCACAGCCTTGAGAATCTGCCAGAAGGGAAGCAAAAACATCCCACCAATGTAGCTAGTCAGGAAGGAAACCAACGTGATCACAACTCCTGCCCCAGACTCTGGATCCACTGCTAATGACAACAGTTGAGGCAAGTAGTTCGTAATCCCGACAATCGGTGAGCTCACCAAAAAGGCCACTACGACAACCCACTGAATTCGACCCACCGATCCTTGGGTAAGGCTCCAGCTTCGCGCAATACTTTGGGCTCCATTGACTCCTTCTTCAACCGCAAGTGGCACTTCCGCCACAATCCACCGCGAGAAGAACCAAACTAACGGGATCAACACCATACTGATCAATCCCAGGATCCCAATGGCCCCCAGGAAGAAAGCAGCTACGAAGGCTAGTGGGGAAACTGATCCACCCTCTTGAAATAGGGGCGCGAAAAAGAACCCTACAGCAACTGCCAAAAAACCTCCCACCAAACTAGCAATCATCACCAAACCAAGGTAGATAACCCCTAAACGCAGAGAGATCTCGATGCCAACTCGCCAAAATGACCAAAGTCGGTCATTCGTATATTGCTGGGCCACAGCGATCTCTTCCGGCTGTCCGACCAATTCTCGAAAGGCCAAACGGGAAATGGCACCTGCAGCAGCCAATAGCTTGGCACTGGCATAGATCAGTCCAGCAATACCTGCAGCAATAAGCCCAACTGCAACAATCACGTTGGATAGATCATTTTCGAACGCGATCGCCTGGATCACAGCTAATCCTGACACCGCTATAGCGGCAAGAGTGATCAAAATCAGGGTGATATAGCCAAAAAACGCGATCTTCAGATAACTACTAAACCGAGCTCGATACAGTTGAACTGTGGTCGTGACAACATTACCCACATTCAGAGGGGCGGCAGTAGGATGGGCAGAATGAGTCATGATCAGGGATCCCTCAGAGAAACAGAACAAGTCTCTAGGCTTGGCTCCACCTGAACTCTACCCCAAAGGATGAGCTCAAACGAACCGATCCACTCAGATCTCTGTAAATCGAAAAAATCTCAAAACTCTGCAGCTAGAGCTGCCACACAGCGCTCACAGAGTTCAGGATGATCAGCAAACTGTCCCACCTGAGTGGAGTAGTTCCAACAGCGGACACACTTGGTTCCTGCCGCAGGTTCGACGATCACCTTCACCCCTGCTTCTGTTCGACGCTCCAGCTCAGACTGAGACGTGATCCAGAGGTAGCGCAGATCGGCCTCACGCTCGGCCAGAAGGCGATGCAAATCGGGATCTCCCACCTGCAGGCGCACCTTGGCTTCCGTTGAAGCTCCGATCACTTTACTGCTCCGGGCCTCTTCTAGGGCTTTATTCACCTCTAACCGGACCTGACGCAGCTGAGTCCAGATCGTCCCCAGTTCTGGATCGTGCCAGGTTTTCGGTAAATTCAACCACCCCGCTTCAAACACAGACTGATGATTCTTGGGATAGGGAAGATGACTCCAGATCTCCTCAGCTAAATGGGACAACACCGGCGCAATCGCCCGCACTAAATTCTCTAGGATCAGTGCCATCACCGTTTGACAAGCCCGTCGCCGAGGGAGGGTTGGATGCGAAATATAGAGCCGATCCTTGCAAACATCCAAATAAAAGTTGGACAGATCGATCACACAAAAGTTTTGCACGGTCTGGAAGAAACGGAAGAACTGATAGCTGTCGTAAGCCGCCTCGATCTCCAAGCCCACCTCACGGGTCCGGTGCAATATGTAACGATCCAGTTCTGTAAGCTGTTCATAGGGCAGGGCATGAGCTGCCGGATCAAAATCAAACAAATTACTCAACAAGAAACGAGCTGTATTACGGATCTTACGGTAGATGTCAGCGATCTGGCTCAGGATCGTATCCCCGATCGGAACATCACCAGAGTAGTCTACACTCGACACCCAAAGCCGAAGCACATCTGCACCATAGGCAACTCTCTGCTTTTTGGGGTTGTTGGGATCCTTGCCCCCTTGAATGATCACCATCGGATCGACCACATTACCCAGGGACTTACTCATCTTGAATCCCTTTTCATCCAAGACAAATCCATGCGTCAACACAGCTTTGTAGGGGGCCTGATCGTTTACCGCCACAGAGGTTAACAAAGACGACTGGAACCAGCCTCGATGTTGATCGGATCCTTCCAGATACATATCTACCGGATAGCCTAAGCCGCGCTCTTTGCAAACTGCGGCCCAGGAGGATCCGGAATCAAACCAGACATCCATCGTGTCGTACCCTTTGCGGTAAGTTCGGCCATTGTTGCGGTACTCCGGTGGCAGGAGCTCCTCAACCGACAACTTCCACCAGGCATGGGATCCTTCGTTGGCAAAGAGGGTCTGAATATGCTGGATCGTTTCCGGTGTCAGCAGCGGCTCATCGGTTTCCTCGTCATAAAACACAGGGATCGGCACTCCCCAAGCCCGCTGTCGTGAGATACACCAGTCTGATCGTTCTTGCACCATCGAGGTAATCCGGTTGATCCCGACCGCCGGGATCCAGTTGACCGATTGAATGGATTGCAACGCTGTTTCCCGAAAGCCATCCACTGACGCAAACCACTGCGTTGTCGCACGGAAGATGGTGGGCAGCTTGGTCCGCCAGTCGTAAGGATATTTGTGGGCGTAGGATTCCTCTTTCAACAAGGATCCGTTGGCCTGCAGAGCCTGGATCACTGCAGCATTGCCGCTAGTGGCTTTGTCTTTGGATAAAACATTGAGCCCCACGAAGGGATCCCCAGCTTCAGCTGTGAAATTGCCTTGTTCATCCACAGGGGTCAGGATTGGGAGGCCATACTTTTGACCTGTTCTAAAGTCATCTTCACCATGTCCAGGAGCGGTATGCACGATCCCTGTTCCAGACTCCGTGGTGACATAATCGCCCATCACACACACACTAGCCCGATCAAATAAGGGATGCTTGCCTTCAGAGTGTTCGAGAAGGGATCCCGGTAACGTAGCTTTGACCTCCAGCGAGGTCTCCAGGATCGTCTCCAATCTCTCTCGTAGATCAGCTGCGATCAGGAGAGGGCCGAAGTGAGGGGATTCGACAACCGCGTAAGTCAAGTGGGGATGTAAGCAGAGGGCAAGGTTCGCTGGGATTGTCCAGGGCGTGGTGGTCCAGATCGCAATCCGCAAATTCGGCAGAAAGGGTTCTAAGATCGGGGCAGCGGCAGGGCTGAGGGATCGGATCGGGAAGGCTACGTAGATGCTGCGAGAAGTATGGCCTTCTGGGTATTCCAATTCAGCTTCCGCCAGGGCTGTTTGGGAGCTGGGACTCCAGTGGACGGGTTTTAAGCCTCGGTAGATGTAGCCCTTCAAGGCCATGTCGCCAAACACTCCGATCTGAGCGGCTTCGTATTCCGGTTTCAGCGTGAGATATGGATGATCCCAGTCCCCCCAGATCCCCAAGCGGAGGAAGCTGGCTTTTTGGCTGGCGATCGCTTTTTGGGCAAAGGTTTCAGCTTTGTAGCGGAGTTTGAGGGGGGTGAGCTGATCGCGTTGGCTGGCCTCCATGCTCTGGAGCACTTTCAGCTCGATCGGTAAGCCGTGACAATCCCAACCCGGCACATAACGGACTTTGCGACCCCGCAGGATCTGATACTTATTGATCACGTCCTTGAGGATCTTGTTGAGGGTATGGCCCATGTGGATGTCGCCGTTGGCATAGGGGGGGCCATCGTGGAGGATGAAGGGCTCGCCGGGATTCTGCTCAGCCAGCCGCTCATAGATCTGTTCCTGCTGCCAGAACGCCTGGATTGTGGGTTCGCGTTGGGCGGCGTCCGCTTTCATCGGGAATTGGGTTTGGGGCAGGTTGAGGGTGCTTTTGTAGTCCACGGCAGTTCGGCGCGTTACGGCTTGCGATCAATCTCTCTATCCTAAGCTGCTTCGGTTCTGGGTGAAACATTTTTAGGTGGGATCCGAG
>CAZONZ010000274.1:0-5960 GCA_964581005.1 uncultured bacterium | reverse complement strand
ATGATACTCCTGCAACGATCTCACTTCGATCTGTCCTGCCTGTAAAGCTTGGATGGCAGCTGCCGTGGCTCGTGCTCCAGCCAGGGTTGTCACCAGTGGGATCTTGTAGGCCAAAGCCGTTCGCCGGATCTTCTGACCATCTTGGCGAGCCTCGATCCCTGAAGGAGTGTTGATGATCAAATGGATCTCTCGATTTTTGATCGCGTCGATCACATGTGGGCGTCCTTCATGTAGCTTCAAGACTTTTTCCACAGGCAATCCCTGCTGACTGAGAAACTGCTGGGTTCCTTCGGTTGATAGCAGCTTGAAGCCCAGATCGACAAATACTTGCGCAATACTGACAACACTGGGTTTATCCCGATCACTGACACTAATGAACACCGTCCCCTGCAGGGGTAGATCCTGACCTGCCGCCAACTGAGCCTTCGCAAATGCCCGCCCAAAATCGGTATCGATCCCCATGACCTCCCCAGTAGATCGCATCTCCGGCCCCAACAACGTATCCGTCCCTGGAAACTTGTGGAATGGCAATACCGCTTCCTTCACGGCTAAATGGGGTGGGATCACTTCCTCCGTAAAGTTCAACTCGGCTAACGTCATCCCACTCATCACTTTGGCTGCATATCCTGCCAATGGCACCCCGATCACCTTGCTGACAAACGGCACTGTCCGCGATGCCCGTGGGTTGGCCTCCAAAATGTAAACCTGGGATCCTTTCACCGCATATTGCACATTGATCAAGCCGATCACGTTCAAGGCTCGTGCCAATTGCTGAGTCCAATCCCGCAACACCTGTAACACCTCTGGACTGAGGGTGCGAGTGGGGAGCACACAAGCTGAATCCCCAGAATGGATCCCGGCCTGCTCAATGTGTTCCATGATCCCGCCAATGGTGACAGCCCCGGTTCGATCGGCAATCGCATCCACATCCACTTCGATCGCCTCTTCCAAAAACTGATCTACGAGCACAGGTCGATCCGGTGTCACATCCACCGCTGCCAGCATGTATTGCTCCAAATCTCGATCGGAGTAAACGATCTCCATGGCCCGCCCTCCTAACACATAGCTAGGCCGCACCACGACGGGATACCCGATCCGTTTCGCCACGATCAGGGCTTCCTCATAGCTACGGGCGATCCCATTGGCAGGTTGAAGAATGTCTAGCTGGCGCAGGATCTGTTCAAATCGCTCCCGATCTTCAGCAATATCGATCGACTCTGGTGAAGTTCCCCAAATCGGAGCATTCGCAGCAGCCAAGCCTTGAGCGAGTTTCAAAGGAGTTTGTCCACCAAATTGAACGATCAGGCCCACAGGTTTCTCAATATCCACCAGATTCATCACATCTTCATGCGTCAGCGGTTCAAAATAGAGTCGATCCGATGTGTCGTAATCTGTCGAAACCGTTTCAGGATTAGAATTGACCATGATCGCCTCATAGCCCATTTCTTCTAGAGCAAAGGCGGCATGACAGCAACAATAATCAAACTCGATCCCTTGACCGATCCGATTGGGACCACCGCCTAAGATCATGACTCTGGCTTTTGCTTCAATGGGGGGGAAGATCTCACTCTCCAACTCATAGGTGGAATATTGGTAAGGAGTGAACGCTTCAAACTCAGAGGCACAGGTGTCAACCGTTTTGTAGACCGGAGTGATCCCCAAAGCTTTCCGATACGCTCGGATCCCCTCTTCTGTGGTGTGGGTCAAAAAGGCAAGTTGTCGATCGCTGAAGCCCATCTGTTTGATCTGGAAAAGATCGGTTGGGGTGAGGGTTTCTAATCGTCGTCCTTTGAGCTGTTGCTCCACTTCAACAAGCTCGTGCAACTTATCAATAAACCACGGATCGATCAGCGTCAGTTTGTGGATCTCAGTGGGATCCATTCCCATCAGTAAAGCGGTTCGGATCGTTAGCAGACGGCTGGGATTGGGGATCCGAAGTTGGGCGCGGATCTCTTCGGGGGTTGGGATCGTTTTCTCAGCTCGTTCACTGCCAAACCCAGGTCGATCAATTTCCAAAGATCGCAAGGCTTTCTGGATCGATTCCTGGAACGTGCGTCCGATCGCCATGGCTTCACCGACCGACTTCATTTGAGTGGTTAGAGTCGGCTCCGATCCGGGGAATTTTTCAAAGGCGAACCGAGGGGTTTTGACCACCACATAATCGATCGTCGGCTCAAAACTAGCAGGAGTTTTTTCGGTAATGTCGTTGGGGATCTCGTTTAAGGTGTAGCCCACAGCCAATTTTGCGGCAATCTTAGCGATCGGGAATCCGGTGGCTTTGGAGGCTAGCGCGGAGGATCGAGAGACTCGTGGGTTCATTTCGATCACCCGCACTTCACCCGTCACAGGGCTGACCGCAAACTGAACATTGGATCCCCCCGTTTCAACTCCAATTTCACGGATGATCGTGATCGAATAATCTCGCAGTCGCTGATACTCCTTATCCGTCAAAGTCTGGGCTGGAGCCACGGTGATCGAGTCGCCTGTGTGAACGCCCATCGGATCAATGTTCTCGATCGAGCAAATGATCACCACGTTATCCGCGAGATCCCGCATGACTTCTAGTTCAAATTCCTTCCACCCGATCACGGATTCTTCCACCAGGATCTGGGAAACAGGGCTGGCATCGAGTCCCGCTGAGCAGATCGTTTCAAATTCTTCTTGGTTATAGGCAACCCCACCACCTGTACCCCCTAAGGTGTATGCAGGTCGGATGATCAAGGGATACCCAACCTCACGGGCGATCGCTTTCGCTTCATCAAGCGTCCTGGCTAACCCTGACTGGGGCACCTCCAGACCGATCCGCTGTATGGTTGCCTTGAACAGTTCTCGATCTTCGGCTTTTTGGATCGCATCTAGTTTGGCTCCGATCAGTTCAACCCCGTACTTGTCTAGGATCCCTGTTTCAGCCAGGGCGACGGCAGTATTTAAGGCAGTCTGACCTCCCATCGTTGGCAGCAGAGCGTCTGGACGTTCGCGTTCGATGATCTTGGCCACAAAGTCAGGCGTGATCGGTTCGATGTAGGTGCGTTGCGCCATGGCCGGATCCGTCATGATCGTGGCTGGATTCGAGTTGACCAACACCACCTCATAGCCTTCTTCGCGCAGCGCCTTACATGCCTGCGTCCCTGAATAATCAAACTCACAGGCTTGGCCAATCACGATCGGTCCTGCCCCGATCAACATGATCTTGTGAATGTCAGCGCGACGCGGCATAGTCTCCCTCAACAGTTGGGTTGGCTGAGGCGCAACGAGTGGATCTGGCTTCTACGGCCTCATAGCCTACCTATTGTAGAGGGCTTTGTTCCATTGAGTGTGAGTTGTGCTACGAACAAACAAGATCCCTAAGGAGGTCCGGTGGCATGATCCTGCAAACCTTATTAGGCTTAACGTTTCTACTTGCACTATTCGCGCTAGGCTTTGGCGTTTTGGAACAATACTGGCCTAGCCTCACCGATCAACCCCGTCGCCGTGGGATCTTAACAGATACCCTCTACTGGTTTGCCCATCCCCTGGTGATCCAACCTCTAAATCGTCTGATCAATGGGCTTGCCCTAGTCCCGATCCTGTTGCTCTTGGGACGATCCCTGGATCCTGAAACCCTCCAGACGGGCTACGGACCCCTGACTCAGATTCCTCCCCCACTACAGATGCTGATCATCCTGGTAATAGGTGATTTCTTCGGCTACTGGATCCATCGTGGCTTTCACTCCCAACGCGGCTGGAGCTTCCATGCGATCCACCACAGTTCTACTCAGCTCAACTGGCTGTCATCTCTACGAGTTCATCCTATTAACGATCTGATCGCGGGAATTTTACAGTCGATCCCCTTTGTGATCCTTGGTTTTTCCGCAACAGTAACGGCTGCTTTTCTGCCCTTTTTGATGATCTATGGCTTGTTGATCCATGCCAATGTTGCCTGGGATTTCGGACCTCTTCGATATATCCTGGCTAGCCCTACCTTTCACCGCTGGCACCATGCTGAGTCCACAGACGGATCAGGTCACAATTTTGCAGGTCTTTTCCCCATTTATGATCTGATCTTTGGCACACTCTACTTACCTCAAAGAGAACAACCTCGCTGGTTTGGGATCACTGGAGATCCGGTTCCAGAATCTTTTTGGGGGCAATTAGTGTATCCGTTTCGACAGGATCAATAAAGAGTCTAATGATCAGTCAATGTAACAATTAGGAGCCAACAGCAATGAGAGAGGGAGTCATTTTTTAATAACAAACCGGCAAGGAGGATCAACACCCACCTTACCAGTAATCCAGAGAACTACAGAGAACTGATGGGTTTAGACCCGTTCCAACTCGCCCTCAAAGAACCAGTTTGTGGTCTGATCACCAAATTCGACCACGTAGCCGATCCAGCTGCCATCAACGATCCGGCGGGCCTTGACGACTCCAGTCTCGCCAACCCGTTGGGAGGATTCGTCCATACCTCGTTCAGGCAGAGCACGCACCCGAACGGTCTCACTGGGCTTGAGCAGTGTGTTCATAAGCTTGAGTAGGGTTTCAATACACCTGAGTATCCTACGCCAAAACGCCAATCCCAGATCTCTGAATTTCCCAGATCGTTGGAACTCGATCGGTTGGTCAATACAGGAAGATCCTCACGTCTCAACCGAAAATCGATCAGCACCTCACGATCTGTGGATCAAACCCAGTATCGAGGGTCTAAAGATCGTCTGGATCCGTTGGTGTATTGGTTGTCGTCCGTTGGAAGAACCGCCCGCGCCAGGTTGTGCCAGTGACCGACTTATTCCACCCTCCCCCTTCCAGGGGCTCATAGAGGATCTCCGCCTCGGAGCCGCCCACCGTATTTCCATTGGTATCGGTGACTAGGGTGGATCGATTGACCTGTCCTTCAGAGTCACCGGAGACAGCTGTGGTGTCGATCGTGTAGGTCTCACCCTGACCCGTTTGAACGGTGCTTGTGGAGCTGAGCCCTTCCTCTTGATTCAAAACAGAGGTGCTCTGGCCATTGAAAACTGTTTCCCCTTGATCATTGGTAATCGTACTGCTGCCCGTCCGTTGCAGACCTGTGTCTTGATCATGGGTGTAGGTGGCATCTCGTTGGATCTGAAACTGTCGGCCCGCGTCGGTCTCAAGGTTGCCGGAATACGTTGTGTTGACGCCTTGGCCCCCTGTCCGATCCACACTACCGTTACCAGAGAACGTAGCTGAGCGAGTTTGGCCCTGAGGAGAAGTTTGCGTCGTGGTGCCCGATCGAGAAAAGGTGCCCGATCCATTCGGAGTGGTGGTGGTGATGGTGGTGCTAGTGCCTCCGCGTTGGCCTGTCGTTGTACGGGTTCGAGATCGAGATTGGGCCATACTGGGCTCAGCCAGCAGCGAGAACATCATGAGGGCTGCGATCGTTGTAGCAACCGATGAGCTGATCAGGTTTCGCATAGGAACGTCTCCACAACACAGTTTCGAAGTATTGAGATCCAATTGAGCGCCATTGGATCCGGTTCTATCAGCTAAGACACTCAATCCTTGGTTGAGGTTCAACGGATTTTCTATTGATACAGGTTCCAGACGGCTGCCCCTACCTCCACCGTTGCCTGAAGAAGGAATTGGAAACTCTTTGGTAAATTGGCGAACTCTGGATCAGCATTCCTGGGAGTAGTCTAGAGCGAGCTCAGGTCTCTAGTCAGGAATAGAAGGGTTCGATATACTTGGTGACGGTCAATACAGAGACAGGTAACTCAACATGGCGGACTTGAAGCTTAAGAGCAAACTTCCGGATCTGATGCAAGCTAAAGGGATCAGTGTGGAGATGAGCTTCTTCCCCCACCTTTACATACAACCGTAATCACAGGCCAAATGGTGATCCCGTTATATCCGACGCTATTTGCTTGGATGGCTTTGATCCTGTTTCGGAGGACGGTGGAAGTCTAATGAACTACTCTCAACCGCTTCGCTGAGTTGAGAGTTTCTGTCGCTTCATTGAG
>CAZONZ010000273.1:0-5970 GCA_964581005.1 uncultured bacterium | reverse complement strand
GGCTCCAAAACTCGTAGATCATTGCCAGCGATCAAAAACTCCCATTCCTGCTGGAGCACCTTGAAGCGATCCTGAGCTGTGCTGAACGGATTGCGATAGGGGATCTGTGTGGACGCGATCGCCGATTGGCTGAGGATCTCCTGCAATTGCTCGTTCAGCTGGCGAGTGGCAAACAGTGCATAGCCCCCTGTTGGCAGATCTCGAACAACTTGCATCTGATCTAAAAACTCCACCGCAGGTAGATCCAACAGGTTAACACTGGGGATAAATAGGACAGGTGATTTGCGCACGATCTCTAGATTGGGTTCAACCAACTGAGCCAGCCGCCGCGTATTTTCGGTGTAGGTCATGGGCACCAACAGATCGATATGCCCGACTTCGATCCAACGCTCCCAATCCTGCTGCAACTTGTGGATCCGTTCAACTTCTGGCAAGGCATAGACCGCTGCTGACAAGATCACCCTTGGATCTCGCCGCTGTAGAGTGTTGGAGACTTCAGCCACAAAGGAGTTGACCTGCTCTGCTCGAAACTCAGTCCAAACCTGCCAAAGGGATCGATCCCGGACTGGATCAAGCAATGTGGGATCAAACCCCGTCAGTTGCTCAAACGCTCGGCGGGCAGCATCACCGTACCCAAATGTGGCCCGACTCGCAGCATTTTGGAAGGGATAGCGAATGTAATCAAGCTGGATCCCATCGACGCCGTAATCTACCATTTCTTCAATCAGGGCCAGCAAATAGCGGCGGACCTCTGGATTCGCTGGATCGAGCCAGGTTTCCGGCTGCCCCCGTGGAATGAGCTCACCTCGATCGTCGTAGTTTGCCCAATCCGGATGAGCCGTCAGCACAGGTCCTGGGTAGGTTTGAGGCCGTCCGATCTCTGGCAAAACATTGTGACGAGTGTTGCCTACCGCAAAGGTCCACATCCAGGCATGAAGCTCTATGTTGCGTTCATGAGCCAATTTCACAGCAGCGGCTAACGGATCCCACGAGCGGGTCAGTGGATTTTGTGCCGGTGCGATCCGGCTGGGATAAATTGGATAGCCCGCATTAATCGTTTCAAAGAACACCGTATTGATCCCTGCATTGGCCAGCCGATCAAACACCTCAGCTAACCCTCGCTCGGATCCGGCCTCCACAATCGTGCCTCGATCCAACCAGATTGCCCGCACTTCCGGCAAAGCAGTTAAGCGATCCACCGGATAATTGCTCCACAGATCGGCACGAGCCTGTTCAAATTCCCGCCGCGCCTTCAGAAATTCCCCAGCTTCCACCCACTCCGGCAGATCCTTCACCACTGATTGAGCATGATTCAAGATCATTTCAAAATTGCTGGATAGATCCGTCTGTGTTTGGGTTGCTTGCGTGACCAGTAAAGCACTCTCGATCCGGCCTACCAAACTTTGCAGCTCTGCCCGCATCGCCAACATTTCAAACGTATTGATCGGCAGCACCTCCGGCAAAATATCAGGAAGTGGATTGGGAGCATCGGGATCCCCCAGATCATCTAGGGCATCGGGATCGTCGGGATTCAGGGCTCTACGCTCCTCCTCAAGACCCTGCTGCAAATAGATCAACGCGGCTCGTAACCACTGCTGATCTTGCCTGGACACCGCTTCATCACTCGGAAGCGATCCCCACTCCCATCCCAGATACACACTACTAGACGTCGCCACCACCGCAAAGGGATCCCCAGAAACTCCAGACCAGTTAGCCACCAACCGGATCCCAGACGTCGTGCTAGGAATCAGTGCTCCTCCTCGGATCGGGGCTGAGTCCATGATCGTGTCCTGCCAGAGAGTATGGCTATAGGGAGTTAGCTCGATCGAGGTTTGATAGGGCAGATCGTTGCTCCAATACGCCCCCAACAACGTCCGCATTTCCGATTTCGCCGTCTCATCTAACATTAAGGGTCCGCTGGCAATCAACCGTCCATCCTGCTCTTCGATCCATGTTCTCAATGTCTCCGTTTGGGATGGCTCCAGATGACTGAGATTCGGTAAAAATAAGGTTTGAAACTGAGTCAGTTGATCTAGAGTCAGATCCCCCTGCTCCAAGATCTGATACGATACATTGGCTCGATCAAGCTGCTGCTGAATCTGAGACCAATTCTGACCCAACTGAGGCTGCCGCAGAACCGCAAACCGAGCCACCGCTTGAGCTGACGCTTCTGGGATTCCTACACCTACCCCTTGCCCAACCACCAACCCAATCAGGATCAGACAGCTCCGCCGCAGAAGATGACACCAGGATTGAGCAGACCTATAGGCTACTGATTCGAGATCGTTCTGGGTGGGGTCAGTGAGTGGGATCCGCTGGGCACTCATTGATTTAAGCTCACAATTCTCTAGGCTAGGGTGTTCTAGAGATCGAGGAGCGGTTGGCGGAAGGAAAGGAGTATCAGGGTGAGGATAAGGCATTGCGATTCCGAGCAGTAGAGTAGGATGAAAACCGCAGACAGACGGATTATAGCTGCAATTGGCAAAACGGCTTGTGATCGGTTCCCTTTTTTTAGGTTTTTAAGCTGGAATTGACAAGACTGCTTGTGATCGGTTGCTTCCTTTAGACTTCGACTAGACTTCGACTCTTTAGGTTGTGCCTAGAATCAGGATAAACCGCGATCCGTGTAGATCCTCCCGTGTCGATCCTCAACATGGGTTAGATCGGGTCTGAATCTAAATGGGAATACTCTAGACACTCTGGATACTCGTGTTAGCATGATACAGCTATGTGAGCACTAAGGATGTAACAATGAGTATTCTGCCTGAGATCGATGTTGTCTTAAATCGCTTTTGGGTTAAACAATTAACCGATCAGGATCGCAGAGTTTCGCTGTATTCGTATCGTTACCCTCAACCTCCAGACACAGATCAAGAGCATAAAGCAGTATGGAGCATGTGTTACAAGCTAGGATTACCCGCTGTGCCTATGGGGGACTACGTTGTCGCTAAAGGAGATGTTCCTGAAGACAAACTTAGATCGGATAGCTATTCCTTAACATGGGTGAAGCACGAGATCTTGAGTCCCACTCACTCTGGATCTCGGCATATTTTAGAACAGCTGGAGCGGAGATGGCTGGAGTCTAGTCTGAAGCGATACTCGACAACCAGCATCGATCGGGCTAGTGAGGGCGGGCTGATCTGGTGGATCAGAGATGATCGAGGGGTTGAGGAATCCGGTCAAGGTTGGCAGGTTCATCGGGGGTTCCATATTGATGTTGGTGTTGATCACGACGCCCATTTGTTTTTAGAAATTGATCTGCACTACCGCTTTTATTCTCCCTGGACGCTGGCTCAATGGCAGCAGATCTATCCCGACGCTCCGTTTGATTATGTTCGGAATACCTACCCTGATTCATACGGCAAATACAGAACTTGGCACTACCTACGCGGCTCCGATCAGAATCCAGAAGATCTTGTATTACCCGGTAAAGGTTGCTCACTCGCCGACTATCACCGGAATTTAGGAGCTTCAGAAGAGGACATCGGTCGATCTCGTGTGGTCTATGTCAGACAGGCCAGTGGCAAGCACTCAGATGAGCTTCCCCATCTTTCGGGACGTCTCTCGCCAAGCTTGACGATGGAAGTGTTGAACCATGTCGAAGCAGAGTCAGACGATCAAGTTGAACAGAGTGAGATCAAGGAGGTTTTTAGAACGATTCGCCCGTCCCTTGATCAGCGTTTAGAGCGTTCCACCGAGATTGCAACCCGGATCCTGAAGGAAAACTATGGTCGGAAGGTTGAGCAAATACCCGTTGAACCTGCGATCGTCAAAGGCTGTCTGCTCCCTCCAGCCAAGCTCCTTGCTAAACATGGACCTGTTCACAAAACGAGTGAAGTCTTGACGAAGGGATGTGTTCAGGTTGGAGAAGATAAATTTGGTTGTCTGGATCTGACGAACCGGGGTGAATTCCCAGAAGAGGTTGCTCAATGCCTCCGTAAAATGGGTCAAAGCAGCGGAGTTGAAATGAGACTGGGCCGACCCAAAACACTCCAGGATCTTCCTGCTACCGAGTATGATCGACACCGTTTTTGGGATGCCTTTGCCGAGAAAGGGGTTAAAACATTTTTAGTGGTCTCTGACTGGTTAGAAGCCAATGAAAAAACCCGGATCCGCAAAGAAGCTCTGGAATCAGGAATTGCCACTCAATTTATGATCCCTAAGGGTTTAAATACGTATAAAGCGATGAACATCACCTTAGGGTTATTGGTGAAGGCTGGATGGCAACCTGTGAAGCTAGAGCCAATTCCTGATCCTCATACAGCTGAGTTGGTCATCGGATTTGACACAGGGACGAATCGATCTCAGTACTTTGGAACCCCTGCGTTTGCGACGTTAGCCGATGGTCAAGGGTTAGGGTGGGAACTACCCAATGTTCAGCCAGGTGAAACGCTTTCTCCGGATGCTGTGCGCCAGGTTGTCCTCCGGTTGACCGCACGCTTTGAAAAACGATGCCAGCGTTTACCAAGTCGAATTTTGCTGTTACGAGATGGACTGGTGCAGACCCATGAGTTTACCAGTACCATTGAGGCATTGAGTGCTAAAAACATAGCAGTAGATGTGGTCGGGATCCGGAAAAGTGGGGCTGGGCGGATGGGCAAGCGAGTCGATCAGCGCTATCAAGATGCTGACAAAGGTGTCGTCGTTTTTCTGCCCCAAGAAGATTCATTGATCCTAGTGACCACTGAACCCATTAGCCAGGATCTTAGCAGTGTTCGTCCCATCCGAGCCGTTCGGTTTTATGGGGATGCCTCGCTAGAGAGTTTAGCCACTCAGATCTATCACCTCAGCTGTCTGCATCCCGGTAGCGGGTATCAGTCCTGTCGTTTACCCTGGGTATTGCATTTGGCCGATCGGAGTAGCAAGGAGTTCCAACGCATCGGACAAATGGACATTCTCCAGAACTTAGATCGAGAGAAATTAATTGCAGTTTGAACGATTGTGATCGAGGATGTCACTGTCTTTGGCAGGGGAGCAAGTACCCTTACTAAGGATCCTCCTGCAGGCTACTTGCAAACTCCTGTGTACCGGGAATCTCACCAAAAAGTTGCTCAGATAGCCAGACTCACCTTAATCCAAACCGGGTATCGGTTCCAAACGGGTACCATCTCCTAACAAACCGATACTACAATCCAGAGATTGGTGAGTACGGTTGTCCACATTAGAGCACTACACTTTGTTTTGTTCGTGATCCGCAGGAGCTCCCGTTTGGCAGTGGCGTTACCCCCTCCCCCCTCGATCCCGTTGCCATTTCCTTTAGAGTGGCTACCCCAACCCACCTATCTGGTAGGTGGAGCTGTGCGTGATCAACTTCTCCAGCAACAAGGGGAACGACCTCTTGCCGTCTCCCCTAAACTCGACCTCGATCTGGTAGTTGCTCAAGATCGAGTAGATCCGGCTGCTACGATTGCTCGCAAACTTAAGGGCAGGTTTGTGCGCCTAGATGACGAACGTTGGATCGCCCGGATCGTTTAATGTAAGCATCAACAGTTGGGATCAGATCCAGAGCTTGTTGCTGAAGCTGAAGACTGCAGTGGTAATCCGATCCGATCAGGAGTCTCATCTTAGATCACACTGGCAACGGGTTCTCTTTTAGTCTAGAACCTGATGGGCGATCTGGCTGTTCTCTGCACCACTTTGCTGCTCTGAATCCTGAGCGAATGAATCAAGCTGTGTTGGAGATTGGATCTTCAGGTTCTTCTTTCTCTGGATCTCTACCAATCTCTCCTACCTCTGGATCATCAGCATCTTCTGGTTCTTTGGATCGCTTGAGCTCTCTGTCACTAACATCAGGAAAAACATCAAGAATCTTATATTGCTTTGTAGCTAGTCCGTTCAATGTTTTCAAGATCTTAAACATTGTGGTTGGGGATACTCTCCTTTTTTGTTACATACCTTGTTGATTGTCCCGGTACTAACCAGGGTAAACGCATCTAAAATGCTATTGACAAATCTCTCTATTTGTGAAAC
>CAZONZ010000272.1:0-5980 GCA_964581005.1 uncultured bacterium | reverse complement strand
GGGGGTTCTGTCGCTAGAAATGTAAAGTTTTATATCGAGACGCAACACTTCTGAGTCCCATCACCGTCACTAAAGCGGCAATCCGCCCTGGTGTTTTCAAAAATACACTTGAGGTGAAAAATAAAGGGTCTTTGAGCAGTCGAAACCCTCGCTCCGGCGACTGCTGTTCCTTTCCCTTGGAGGGATCGGGGAGGAGTTGCGCACCCGATGTATTCGTGGTGTTGGGTCGTCCCAAAGGGGATCGAGGCAGCTATAAGCAGTGGCTGGAAGAGGATATCCCTCCCCAAGTGGTATTTGAGATCCTCTCCCCCTCCAACAAGACCAAAAAGGAAACCGGATCGCTCAAAGACAAATTTGAGTTTTATCAGCAGCACGGAGTGGAAGAGTATTACCTCTATGATCCCGATGAGCTCCGGTTGGAGATCTGGCAGAGACGCGGCAACAACCTGCACCGGATCGAGGGCGTGAATCCCTGGATCAGTCCGCGCCTAGAGGTTCGGTTTGAGTGGCAGGCAGGGGAAGATCTGAAGTTGTACCGTCCGGATGGTCGTCGCTTCCTCACCTTTCTGGAACTAGAGGAACGGGCGATCGCAGCTGAGCAGAGACAGAGGCAGGAACGGCAACGGGCTGAGCAAGCCGAACAGCGAGAGGAGCGACTCCGTCAGAGGTTTATGGATCTGGGTCTCGGCCCGGATCACCTTTAAGACCCTTGCTCTAATCCTCATCCTCTTCATTGCCGAAACTCTGGAACTAATCCCTAAGGCTGGATAGCGAACGGTTTCCATCCTGATAGCTTCTTTGAGTTGCGCGATCATGAGGTCTTCCATGTCAATCTGGAGGGGTTGGATCAGGAACCGACGATTGTGGAAGTGCCGAACAATTCTAAGACGGGGCACCGGATCGCTTATGTCTGTCATGGGATCCTGAAGAGAGTTGCTAAAAATCGGCGGGATCGATGCGGCTGAGATATAACAGAGCCAA
Organism: uncultured bacterium; assembly: GCA_964581005.1. Classification (GTDB taxonomy): domain Bacteria; phylum Cyanobacteriota; class Cyanobacteriia; order Thermostichales; family Thermostichaceae; genus CAZONZ01. The sequence goes on along the minus strand of CAZONZ010000272.1, from coordinate 4,999 downwards.
CTGACTTGATCCCTTTGCCCAAGCCATAGCCTGAGCCACTTGCAGCTCTCTTTAACCTGCTGATCATGCCAGTCAGCGAGCATAACGGGAGGATAGCACCTGTGAAGTACGAGAAACTCCGAGGCGAATTCATTACGGCACTGAACGATCTGAATCTACAAGGGCCGTTTTTTGTGGAACAACGGTTGGCCCGTCATCGCGGCTACTTTTTCCGGGCGGTGAAAGATGTCTCACCGGGAGAGAATTGGTGGGAAGTTCTCTATTTCTTCGCCTATGAAGGCCCCTGCTGGGCTTATTTGCCAGAGCAGCGTAAATCCCCTGAATTTGCTTGGGGTAATACATTGGAACAGGCTTATTTAAACGGAATCCTGCATCAAGCCAGTTGACCTCAAGGATCGATCCCAACCGGATCAGAAACTGTCACACACATCTTCTATAGGCTCAGTTCTCTACCGATACTGGATCTCGTTGGTTAGGCATAGCGCACTGAACAGATTGGGCAGTTTTAACAGCGAGGATCAAACCCTATGGCAGCAGATGATCAGTTTCGACGGCAATTAGATCAAGCGCTCGATCGCTGGGTTTTGGAGGAGTTCATTGAACCTGATCAGCGGGATCGATTGCGAGATTATTATCAATTGGATCAGCTATCCGCCTCAGCAACGGGACGATTCACGATGGTTCTGCTCTCAATCGGGGCGGTACTCGTGGGTCTGGGGATCATTACGTTTATTGCTGCTAACTGGGTGATCATTCCGCGCAGTGTGCGGGCGATCGGAGCGTTGGGGATCATGATCGGCTTCCAGGTTGCTGGGTTTCGACAGTGGCGATCGGCAACCACACCTGGAGATCATCGATTGGCAGGCTTACTGCTATTGATCGGGGAAATGGCCATGGGGGCCAGTATTGGGCTGATGGCGCAATGGGTTCAGGTGAGTGGATCCCCTGCAGGATTGTTTCTCGTTTGGGGATTAGGGATTCTTAGTATGGCCTATGGGATCCGACACACGCCGAGTGGGATCTTGGCTCTGATCCTGATCCTGACAGGATTTGTGGTGAATGTCTTTAGCTACGGTAACTTGCCCTTGTTGAATCCAGCTCTATTCCCTTGGGTTACTCTGATTGCCTTGCTTCCTTTAGCCTACTGGTGTCGATCCCGTTGGATCTGGACAGGTGGGATCCTAGCCTATGCTACAGCGATGCAAGGATTGGCCATCTTTGCAGAGAAGGATGAATGGTGGTATTGGTTTGATCTGGATTGGCCCAATTTCTACGCCTTGACCCTCGCTCATGGGATCGGGGTAAGCAGTGTTTGGATCTGGAGTCTCTGCCACCAGGCCCGGATCCCTCGCCCCCTGTTTCAATGGATTGCCCCTTTTGTGCCCTCGGAACCTCGGAGAGATCAGGATTTAGACGAAGCAAGCATTGGTCTGGATTTTGCTCCGATTGGTCAATTCTTGGCGTTGGTGGGTCTTGCGATCAGTCTTTACCTCTGGAGCTTCCGCTGGATTTGGTTTGGGTTTTCTAGAGAAGCTGGGTACGATGGCTTTTTCCGTCAGCAAGGAACATGGCGAGTGATCCAACAGCTGCTCACGCAACCTGCGGGCTGGAGCTGGATCCTGTTAGCAGGGTTGACTGGGATCCTTTGGTTTCTCTACCTCAAAGCTCGTCTTCAAACTGGATCGGAGCATCCTCAGCAGTGGCAAGGGTTAATGATCGACGTTGCGATTGGGATCGGCGGACTGGGATTGATCCTGCTGCCTCAGTTTGGCTCGTTGTGGGGGATCTCGTTATTGGTGACGAATCTGCTGTTGCTGGGATTAGGATCTTTACTCTGTTGGCAAGGACTACAGTTGGCTCAGCGTTGGCGCTTCTGGCTAGGGCTACTCACCCTCACTCTGGAAATTCTGACCCGCTTTTTTGAATACGAGACGGGGCTTCTGTTGAAATCAATTGCTCTGATCGGCTGTGGGATCCTCGTGATCCTGACTGGACTCCGATTTGAGCGCTATCTTGCTACTAGACGCTTCCGCTAACCCCCGATTCGTGATCCTGCGTTAACCTCCGGTTCGTGATCCTTTTTTGATCGGTACTTGAACTGCACTTGATCGGTAACTATCGACTATGTCTACTCAAACGCCTGCTGCCAACCCACCCTCTGATCGTTGGATCCCGATGTGGCGATTTTGGATTCCCTTAGTGATCCAAGTGACCATTGTCCTAATGGTTCCGATCCCCAAAGCCTTAACGCGAGTCACCGGCCAGACGGTTTACCTCCAGACGGTCCCTGTGGATCCCTACGATGTGTTGCGAGGGCGTTATGTTACCCTGAACTACCAGATCAGCCGACCCCCTGCCTTGCGAGATCTCCCCGGCTGGACCGATGAACTCAAAACCCAACCTGAGTTCTACCTCATCCTAGAATCTCCACCATCCGGCGCAGATCCCACTGAACCCTGGGATCCCGTTGCGATCCGAACTGAATATCCAGACAGGCTTGAGACTGATCAATGGGTGATCCGAGGTCGGCTGATCGATGGTTGGAATGTGGACTACGGCCTGAGTGAGTATTACATTCCAGAAATGATTGGGGATGATCTCGAAAGCGACATCCGTCTCTATCCTGAAGAAACCCGCGCTGAAGTCAAAGTAGATTCCACTGGCTATGCAGCTCTCGTCCATCTATGGGTTGAGGATCGGCGCTATTAGACTCCCGCAGAACCCCGAATCAATCATTGAAATCATTAAAAGGGGCAGTCACCCGTTGGTAAGCCCCTTTCTGATCAAGTGACATCCTCCCGGCGCTGACCCTACGGGTACAGCGCGGGCTTCCCAACCTCACGATTGGGTATTCCTGCCCCACGCCACTTATCTAGGTCATAGACCCCCGACAGACCGACTTGACAGGCTGTTTCCGTTCCCCAGAGTCCCTGGGCTACTACGTTCTCTAGTCCACGATGCAAAACCATCTCTGCGGCTGCATGGTCACGATGCGTTCGATACCCGCATTCAGGACAATCATGCTCTCTGACTTCTAGCCCTTTGCTTACCGTAGCAAGGCAGGATGGGCAAGTTTGACTGGTGCCGTTGGGGTTGACTTTAGCAAAGTACACTCCACGTTTCCAGCAAACCCATTCGGTCAGAGACAGAAATTGTCCGAAGGCAGCATCAACGCAGTCTTTCCGCAACATCCCCCGTGTCAATCCTGTGACATTGAGGTCTTCTGCAAAGATGGTCTGCGCCTGGTCGCAAAGCTTATGAGCCGTCTTCAGATGGAAATCTTTACGACGGTTGGCCATTCGATGGTGCATTCTGGCAACTTCGATTTGGGCCTTCTCCCAGTTTTGAGAACCCTTCTGTTTTCGTGCCGCTTTGCGTTGCAGCCATTTCAGCTTGCGTTGCATCGACTTGAAAAACTTGGGCCGCTCCTGGAAGCTGCCATCCGAAGCGCTCAAAAATCGCTCCAGGCCAAGGTCAATTCCAATCGCCCGACCATGAGCCGGAGCATCGGGAACCGATACATCCGATTCAATAGCAATGACAACGTACCATTGCGTTCCCCTTACTTTTGACAGTACCCGTACCTGCTTCACTTTGAACCCATCGGGAATGGGACGATGCAGGTTGATGGGGACTTCCCCGATCTTTGGCAACTTGATAGCGTTGCCATTGATGGGATTGTCTTTGAATTGGGGAAACACAAAGGATTTGAATTGACCAAACTTTTTGAAGCGAGGAAACCCATGCCCCCGTTTCTGAAAAGCTTCCCAGGTATCATGCAATCTGCGAATTGTCGTTTGCAAAACCTGAGAATGGACCTTGCCCAAATGCGGGAATTGCTTCTTTGCTTTGGGCAGGTTGTTTTGCTGATGATGGTAAGACGGGAATGGTTCATCAGTAGGAATGATGTATTCCTTCTCTAGAGAACACCTGTCTATAGGGGACTTACGCGAAGCAATCCAGTCTTTGAGTTCGCGCAAAGCGTAGTTATACACGCCTCTGCACGTCTCAAGCCACGACCGCATTTCAGTCTGCTGTGCGGCATCTGGATAGATTCGGTAGGTGTAATTCATCGTCAGCATGGAGTTATTTTACCGTAGACGATAACTCCTGGTAAATGCTTGTCTCATCCCCGTCGTTCGCGTAGCGTTTCCGAAGGGAATGGGGAATCGACAAGCGCGGGGAGTCCATGTATCCCGACGCTGACCTTTCAGGTACAGCGCGGGACTTATAGCTCCCCGAACCCCTCAAAAGTTAAAAGTTATGAAGCCATCTACAATAATGGGCAGGTGCAATGGATTGCTGATCAGCCGGAGACTGGTTCGGCAAGAGTCATTGTCACGATCTTGGAGGATACCGGATCGACGAAACAGAGGCGGATCCCACCTGTAGTTTTAGCAGGTAAAGTCAAAATACGAGGAGACATCGTGAGTCCTATTGTGGATGAAAAGGACTGGACATGTCTGAAATAATTGTTCTGGATACCCATATCTGGATTTGGTGGACAAATGGGGATGTCGATCAATTTCCCCAGAGTTGGTGCGATCGAATAAGATTTGCAGCACGAGTTGGGGTTTCTCCGATTTCGTGTTACGAAGTTGATTTGGCTCATCAACGGGGAAAGCTTGAGCTGCCTTATCCAGCAAAGGAATGGCTTCAAAAAGCTTTAACTCTCGGAGATATTGAGCTGTTTCCTCTGACAGAGATCATTGCTGCTCGTGCTGTTGAACTTTCTCCAATTCACCGTGATCCTTTTGATCGTCTGATCATCGCAACAACCTTGGAAATAGGGCAAGTCTTGCCAGCATTGATAGCACTATGGCTCAATATCCTGAACTTGCCAACCATTTAATGAATCGATAGGCCACCCCACCACCTTGCAAACCCAATCCTTCCTTTAACCAGATCGAAAGATCAATCACTCTGAAGATATCAGCCTGGGAACAGAATCTTGCATACTGGTAGGGTGTACGCGAGGAAGACGGACGTGGACCTTCGA
>CAZONZ010000271.1:0-5983 GCA_964581005.1 uncultured bacterium | reverse complement strand
GGGCAGGCGCTACCGCTGTGAGTTGAAGCGTCCCTTTCTGTATAAGATTGATGAGTCAATAGCGGGTTTTATTGAACTCGATCACGATGGTCACATTGATTGCCATTATGTTCACCCTGAGTTTACGCGAAGGGGTGTTGGAACCTCTTTGTTGCTGCACGTGATCGATATTGCTGTTAACATGTCGTTGCCGAAACTCTACTTAGAAGCCAGTCATCTGATCAAGCCTCTGTATCTCAAGCAAGGGTTTATCTGTGTTCGATCGAATCAGGTGATCCGTCATGGTGTGAGGTTAGATAACTGGATTATGGAACGAAACTTAGGCTGATCAGTTGCGTCAATTCGTATCTGAAGAACAACCCGTTCAACCCTATTCTGATCCATACTTCTACGATCCAGATCCCCCCTTCTCAATTACATACACGAGGTTGACATGATCACCTGTTAAACTTCCACCAGAGATCTGTTCGATTGATTTAGCCAAAAGATTAAATGCAGGGCCTGGGACTTTGTAGACTTTTTCGGGATCGAGCGACAGTCCATATTCAAGCTGGATCGAGTAACCATGCTGTTGGCAATAGGACTGAATGCCTCTCCGAGAGACAATGGGATCATGAAAGGTGTGAAAAGGCATATGTCCGGGTTTACCTGCATCTGAATATCGAAGAATATAGCGATAGAACCAGACATGGAACCAAAATGGCGTGATCCGCGTGACAAATCCGTGGATCGAATCTCGATTGGGAATCATGAGAATCAATAATCCCTTGGGCTTCAACCATTGGAAGAACCGATCGAGAACCGCCTCAGCCCCGTCAATATGTTCAAGTACATAAGCACAATAGATCAAGTCATAACTCTGATCAGCAAGCGTCACCTCTCGTAAATCACCCTGAATGGCCTCATCAAGATCGTGCTGCTGGTGAACCCGAATATCCAGGGCTTCTTGGGAAAGATCAATACCCGTCAGATGATAGTTCATGCCTTTCAAATCAAGATACCAACGCTGACCACACCCTGCTTCTAAAAAACGAAGCTGATCAGATCGTTCAGAAAAATGTTCTTTTGTACGGGTTGAGAGAACCTCCCTCAGATATTTCCCGATTGCCGATATATTCAAAATATTGAGTTGATCCAGTGCTTGCACCACAGTGACTCTCCTTTGATGCTAATATGATCCAAATCAGAGGCTGATCAAACTCTAACACCGAGTTTTGACTAAATCCTAGTATCTTCTGGTTCTCCCTGGATTGGAAGTTCTGGGAATAGCGTAACGTCAAGATCTGGAGTTGAGCTAGCCTGATGCTGGGTTAGGGCATGAAATCGATCCCGCGCCCGATAATAGTACCGATCCGGCTCATTTTCCAACAAAATTCCATTGATCACAACCCCAAAGATCTGCTGTCCAGACTGCTCCACCGCCTGCCGAACCGAATTCGCACTACTTTTATCCGCAATCCCAGGCCGCACCACCATCAAGATCCCATCCGAAAGTTTACCTAGGATCAGAGCATCAGGAGTCATGGCAATGGGGGGCGTATCGATCACAATGTAGTCGTAGACCTGACCTAGATTTTGCAGCAACGATTGCATCCGGGCTGAATCGAGTAGCGCGATCGGATTGGGAGGACAGGCCCCCGCCGAAATCAGATCGAGGTGAGGTGAGAGAGGCTGGATCGCTTGCTTGAGGGTTGCTTGTCCAACCAAGACATGGCTTAATCCAGCAGAACCCTTTACATGCCACAGATCCTGTTGCTGGGGACAACGGAGATCCGCCTCCAATAACAGCACCCGACTTGATAACTCCGCCAATGCTAAGGCCAAATTCGCAGCCACAGTCGATCGCCCTTCTTTGGGGACTGAGCTTGTAATCGTCATGATCCGGACAGGCCGATGCAGGCTGGAAAATTTGAGGTTGGCTTGCAAGATCCGATACGACTCACTCAAGGCTGATCGAGGTAAATCTCGTAGAGGTACTTGAAGGATCTGAGCACGCTTAAATCCCCACAAACGGTTTCGAGGCTTCCGCCAAGCTGGAATGGTTCCCAACAGATCATAGTCAAAGATCTGCTTGGTATCTCGCACTGACTTGACGGATCCATCCAGTACCTCCAGCAGTAAAGCGGTTGATCCTCCTAGCATCATTCCTAAAACGACAACCACCGCTAGCCGTAAGCCCCGACGTTGACTTAAGGGAGCAACGGGTACCCGTGCCCATTCAATGATCCGAGCATTCCCTACATTTTTGTTTTCGATCACCTGGCTTTCCTGGAGCCGTTGCAGCAGAGTTGTATAAGTGGTTTGGGCTGCAATGCGCCGCCGTTCCAATTCCTGTTGTTGTTGCTCCAATTGTGGCAAGATCGCGGCTCGCTCTTGTCGAGATTCCAACTGCTGGTTGATCGTCTCTAACTTTTCAACGACTGCAGCACGGGCGATCGTCTGTTCAATCAACTGGCCAATTAAAGCCTGCTCTAGATCGGTTGTCTCCAGACGTTCAACAGGATCGCTTAGATCAGAGAATTCAGGTAGCTCCGGTAAGGCTGAGATCGCCTCGTCTAAGATCAAACCTGTTGTTGCAGCCGACTCAGTTGCCGAAGAGCCTGCTCCCAGATCGAGATCGGCAAATGCTCTGGAAGGAAGCTGTCCTGAGCCAGTGGGTGCTGTAAGGGTTCCTCCGGATAGGGTTGTGGATCCTAGATCGGGTTGGGCGCTTGCTGAAGATCTCAAGACTTCTCCGTCACCTAAATTGAGGGTGGGAAGATTCGGATCCAGGGCTTCGATCGGATTTTCCCCAGCAATGGTTGCTGCCGTTACCGGATCCACTTCGACTTGGCTCAATGTCTCCGACACCGTTTCCTGCAGCAGGGGAATAGACGTGATCGACTCTGGTAGCTGAGATTCTGGAGCGAAAGGTGGAGGGGCTTCTGGCGAACGATTGCTAGATCGTAGACGGGGGATGACAGTGGCTTGCTCCTCTGAGAGAACCTCCTGGATCCGCTGCTGCAAGAGCTGCCGTAGACGAGCTTGACTGGTTTTGAGCTCCACGATCACAGGATGGTTGTCGGTATAGCGAGCTTCTTGTAAAAGCAGAGCGGTCTCCACTTGGCGAAGCTGAGCCAGCACTTCTTGCACTCCGGTTGCTTGAGTCACTGCTGCTAAGGCCAACCCTTCTGCCGGAGTCAGGCCCAGCTGTTGAGTGATCTGATCCAGCCGAGCTTCAATATCGGCCAAGGTCTGATTATTGGCTTGAATTTGAGCTTGCAAACCTGTGATCGCAGAGGCTACCGCAATGGCTTCACCCTGGAGAGAAATGATCTGATTGTCTTCTTTGAACCGTCGCAGTGCTGACTCAGTTTCTGCCAGTTCTGACTCAACCAGGGGCAATTGCTCACTGATAAACTGACGTGCGGCTACAGCTTCAGCCCGATTGTTACGGATATTGGTTTCAATGTAGAGATCCATCAATGTATTCACAACATCCGCCGCAAGCTGGGGATTTCCAGATCGAAAGGCAACTCGCAACGCATCCGTCCCTGACAAATTGTTAACCGTGAGCGGAACTTTGAATCCAGCTGGACTGCGAAGCTCCCCTTCCGCATTACGCAGATCTAAGCGTTCGATCATTCTGCTGAGTAATTCATCCGATTGCAGCACTAGGGCCTCAGTCTCAAGGGGATTCGCACGGCGACTGGGGGAATCTAAACTGCCAAATTCTGAGCCTACCCCCGTTAGCTGCGAGGCTCGATCTGTGACAAACTGGAGCGTCCCCCTGGCAATGAAGGAAGGAGCTTCCAGCAGGGTAGGAGTAGCCCCAACCGCGGTCACCGCCACAAACACAGCTAACGCAGGCAGCCATCTACGCTTCAGGATCAGCCATGCTTCCTGAAGATTAATCTGAATATCAAAATCCTGTGGGCCAGCAGATTCCATAACAATTCCCCAAGATCAGGATCGGGAAGGGCTGCAGCAATCTCATGGTAGCGCAACCCAATCTTGAAATTGATCCCTAAGCTATCAAAACCATTGCACGTTTGGAGAATCTTCCGGCTGAGCGAAAAGCTGGGATACAAGCCCCGTCCTTCTAGGACGGCTTTGTGATACAATCGAGCGATCCGCCACACAGTCAGAGTCTCGCGTCTTAGAACGGAGGAACCTGTCTCGCAATGGGCGTAATTTCCAAAAAAGCTTTTCTTATACAGCGGTGGGGCACATCGCAGTGAAGCTCGCAGAGGGGAAAGTCAGTGGACTCCCATTGAAGCGAGAATCCCCGCGCCTTTAGGCCGGGGAGTGTCAATCACCTGCTGAGAGCAAAACTAATCCCCCTCTCACAAAAGATTAAGCACTCTTGGCCTGATCAAAGTACATTTCTAACGTCAAGGATTCAGCTTTTTGACGGAAGAGATCTAACAGATCGGGATCAAAATGATGGGGCTGGGTGCGTCCGTCTCCTTTCACCATGATCTCCATGGCCTCTTGATGACCTAAGGGGTGACGATAGGGACGCTGACCCCGTAATGATTCGTACACATCACAGATTGCCACGATCCTAGCTCCTAAGGGGATTTCCTCACCCACTAACCCAAACGGATACCCCGATCCGTCCCATCGTTCATGATGGTAGAGTGCAACCTCAGCAGCATTACGAAGGTGAGGATTCAGACTCTGTGAGAGGATCTCGTAGCCCTGCTGCGGGTGAGTCCGGATCATGGCCCACTCTTCTGGACTTGGAGCGGAGGGCTTGGCCAAGATCGATTGAGGAATGTTAGCTTTGCCCGTGTCATGGAAAAATGCAGCTTGAGAAAGGTGTAAAGCTTGTTGGCGCGTCAACCCCAAATGGCTACAAAAGCCGAAGACCAAGAAGCTGACATTACAAACATGTTGGAACTCATAATGGTGCTGGCAAAGGGAGCGATGAAAGCAGAGTTCTTCATGACTGCAAGCTTTCTGATGAATTGTGTGAGGAGTGTAGGTGGGAGTCATCTTAAGAGTCCTACTAAGTAGGGATATCAAGTAGGGATATCAAGTGTTGATTCACTATTGATATGCATCTAGGACTCTATGGGAATCATTTCCCATAAACATTTCTCCATTGATAAAGGTAGTGGGAGTGTAGTAAGAACTAATTCCCTTTTCCCTCAAGCGTTGTGACAATTCTAGAAGGACTTCACGCGTATTTAGATTATAAAACTCATAGGGCAAGTCCCTTGCCTCTAATGCAGTGATCAACCGCTGAGTCCCCTGATCACCTTCCTCACCATAGATCTCAGCAACAAGATCACCGCTGTAACTCTCAAAGGTAACAGGAGGGAGAGCTAGAGCGTTTAGAACTTGCTCTGTAGAGATAAAGTTTTGGCTGGCAACAAAATGTCCATTGACGTTGACAACTGGTGTTTGCACTGACCCATTGATGTCATGCTCGAAAAATTCCTGCTGCATTGCCTCTTGCCCAGATCTTGTGGAAATATCGACATACTGGTAAGGAATCTGTCTTGCATCCAAATCCAGCATTAATTGCTTAGATACGCTACACCGAGGGCCTCCATAAACAGTGACATCAGCCTCATTAGCAAAACCAGGCCCGCATAGTATAAATGCCAGAACACTTGAAGTTGAGATCGTAGCCCAAAGATTTTTTCCGATCATGATTTGCCTCCTTAAGGGACATCAAAGTGGATACAAGGTCTTATCAAACTCTAGCACGGCCTCTTTGCTACCCAAGGTAATTTGGATCACATGGTTTGCCCTTAAAGCTTTAGAGATGGTTAAGATCCCCAGAGCTGAGATCCAGTCAGCATTTGAGGCGAACAAGTTCATCCCTCTACTCACAGGTTTGAAATCGAGAGCGACGTAGATTGGGATCTTTTTCATGCACAAGCTCAAAATTAATCACTTGCCAGCGGGCGATCTCCTCAGGATCCTTGTTTTTGACTTCAAAGGTGTGATTAGGATCGCTGATAGTTGAGGTGATCATCGCGCGAGAAGC
>CAZONZ010000270.1:0-5985 GCA_964581005.1 uncultured bacterium | reverse complement strand
TTTGATGCTCTGTTCCAAGTAACGCTTCACGATCAGGAGCAACCGATCGGATTTAAGATCAACGATTGGCCCCCTCCTTAGGTTCTGGTTCCCTGAAGGCTTAAGCCAAGCGCTAACAGACTTTCGAACGATCCATCTGAACTAATGGCTAAAAGGATCAGATCCCATTCAAGTGCTCTCAATTTTCAGCTTGAATAATGAATCGCTTTCCTAAACTTCTAAAGATGCTGCCTAACTTGCATTGATCGCTTGAGTGGGCAGAGGTCTCCAGGGACTGCGGATCCGATCAGCAATGATCTGGGCAGTTTCAATATCAACCAGAGCAGCCACTAACTGCAGGGCGAACTCGACAGCGGTACCTGCACCTCGACTGGTGATCACTTTGCCATCGATCACAACCGGATCGGTGCGGTATTCGCCAATCGGCCCAACTTCAAGATTGAGGGGTTGGATCCCGGCTTGAGCTTCAGCAACCGCTTCAGGGGTGAAAAAACCAGTTGCAGTTTTGTTGGCTAAAAGCCCTTGGTGAGCAAGAACCATGGGGGCAGCACAGATCGCCGTCACCCAACGCTCCTGACTGGAAAACTCCTGCAACAGTTGGGCAATCCGAGGATCCGATTGCAGTTTGGCAGCACCAGGGCCTCCAGGCAAAATGATCGCGTCGAACTGGCTGACTAGATTTTTGAGATTCACTTCAGCAAGCAACGTTTCTAGAGTTGTGTCTGCTTTAACCTCGATCTTGTGGCTGCCCATGATCGACTCCCCCCCAATCCCAGCCACAACCACATCCACATCCGCACGGCGCAGCAGATCGATCACAGTGATCGCTTCAATTTCTTCAAATAGATTCGCCAACGGCATTAACACACGAGCCATCTCAGACCTCCTTGCTGGGATTGGGATCGGTAGGGCATGTCGCTCTACAGATCCTACTATCATGGCCAAGCTTCCAGAAAACCTGCAAGGTCTCTAGCCAAAACAGCCTTGGACCGATCAGGCTGTGACTGTGCTCTCTCGGAGGGTTCTAAGATTTTGAGTTTGGGCCGTTTGGGCAGAAAAACAGTTGTAAGAGCTTGGGATCGGGATGCTACCATAACCTTGAAAGAATTCAGGATACCTCTGTGGTTCGGTCTGCGCCGCTTCTGCGAGCATCCCCCTCCTTTTCTCTGCCGGACAGCAATCGTCTGAAAGTCTTTTCAGGCACAGCTAATCCTCGATTGGCCCAGGAAGTGGCTCGCTACCTGGACATGGATCTGGGGCCAATGCTGCAGAAACGCTTTGCCGATGGTGAGCTTTATGTTCAGATCCAGGAATCGATCCGGGGTGCGGATGTCTATCTGGTCCAGCCCACCTGCCGCCCCGTGGATCATCACCTGATGGAATTGTTGATCATGATCGATGCCTGTCGGCGGGCCTCAGCGCGTCAAATTACCGCTGTGATTCCTTACTACGGCTATGCCAGAGCTGATCGCAAAACAGCTGGACGAGAATCCATTACAGCCAAACTGGTCGCCAACATGATCACTCATGCTGGAGCCCACCGGGTTCTCGCCATGGATCTCCACTCTGGTCAAATTCAGGGTTATTTCGATATTCCCTTGGATCATGTGTATGCAATGCCTGTGTTGCTCACCTATTTGCAAGAGAAGCAACTCTATAGTGAAGACATAGTCGTGGTATCCCCAGATGTAGGGGGAGTAGCCAGAGCCCGATCCTTTGCCAAGAAATTAAATGAGGCTCCCTTGGCGATCATTGATAAGCGGCGGCAAGCCCACAATGATGTTGAGGTCATGAACTTGATCGGGGATGTGCGCGGCAAAGTGGCTATTGTTGTGGACGATATGATCGATACTGCTGGAACGATCTATCACGGGGCGACCTTGCTGCAACGGGAAGGCGCTCGTGCCGTGTATGCTTGTGCGATCCATCCTGTGTTTTCGGGGGAAGCGGTGGCGCGGCTCAGCAGTGGTGTGTTTGAAGAAGTGATTGTAACGAATACGATCCCCGTGCCCCCAGAGAAGGTGTTTCCACAACTCAAAGTACTCTCGGTTGCCAATGTTTTAGGGGAAGCGATCTGGCGGATCCATGAAGATAGCTCAGTTAGCAGTATGTTTCACTAGGTTTTCTGCTACATTGAGAAGGCTCAAGTGGGTTGAGCTGTGTTCATCAAATCCCCTGTTTAATGTCTATGCCTAACGATCTGTCTAATGATCCGGTTAATGATCCGGTTAATGCCCAGTCTCATAACCATCAAACTCATGCTCATGTGGGTCTATCCCCCGATCAACCTCCCTGTCTGGCTTGTTTGCAGGCAGTCACACACATTGTGCCCAAGCTAGCAGCCTGCCCCGATCTCGAAACTCTGGGCCAAAAGGCGGTTGAATGGGCTAAAACGGATCTTGATCTAGCTGAATGTACTGTTTTGGTCGGCTCCGATCCTGCAACCCAACTAGCCTACGGAAGTGATGAGCAGGGGCAGGTGGTTCAACTATCTCCGGAGGTGCTCCAAAACACCCTGAGGCAATGGGCTGAACAGACTGAATCGACTAGCGTCCAGGCGTCTGTTGAATGTGAGTGTTCCCCCGCTTCTGGAGAGAATGGATCTGCTGGGTTGGACAGGAAGGAGCGTGAACCTGGATCTCAGCCACTCCGGGTGATTCCGTTGCAGATTGGGGATCAACCCTCAGGGTCTCTAGGGTATTTCGGGTATCGTCCTCAAAGCGATCCCAGACCTGAGCCAGTTGAGCGGGAAATTGCTAACTTACTGGCGACAACATTAAGTCAAACCATTGATCGGTTGCAAATTAAACGAGACGCTCAATCCCATTGGACACAGCTGCAGGTTTTGCTCGAACATCTCCCGTTTGGAGTTTGGTTAGGGACTTTAGATCAAGACTACGAGCTGCAAAATCCAACAGCTATTGAACGCAGACGTGCGATTTTAGGGTATGGAGCGGCAGAGTTGAGCAAGTCCGATGATCTTCAGGAAACATTACAGTCTTATACGCTTCAAGTTATTCAAGGAGGCGGTGTTCAAACGGAAGAAGTGTGTCTGATCAAAGGAGAGACCTATGCGCTCACCTTAATCTTTGCTCGGATTATGGATCTTAATGCCCCGCAACACCCCCAAGTTTTAGTCGTTAGCCTAGATACGACATCTCAGAAACGGATTGAACAGGTTCTGCGGGAACGCGAAGAACACTCCCGTCAGATCGTTGAGCTCGCTCCGATCGGAATTGTGATCACCGATATTCGAGGCCGATTCACTCAGGTTAATCCAGCCTTCTGTCAGATCACAGGGTACAGTCCAGCTGAACTCTTGGGGATCCCCCAGGCTGAAATTGTCCACCCTGTCGATGAACCTGATTTACAGCAGCAGGAACAACAGTTATTAACGGGTCAGATCGAGCATGATCAAACAGAACGACGCTATCTACATCGAGAAGGATTGCTGATTGAAGTGCTGGTCCGCACCGTGATGATCCGAGGGACACAGAGACAACCTCTTCATTTTCTGAACCTGATCCTGGATATGACGGATTATAAACTCACGGAACAGGATCTTCGCAAGAGCCAGGAAAAATACAAAACGTTATTTGAGACCTTGCCTTTAGGCGTATGGATGACCGATCAAGAGGGTCACATTACGGAGGTCAACCGAGCCGCTGAACAGATCCTAGGGGTTGCCCTGTCTGAACAAAAACAACGCCGCTTTGACAGCTCAACCTGGAGGATGGTCCGACCCAATGGCATTCCCTTACCGGCCAACGAGTACCCTGGAGTGTTAGCCCTATTGCAAAATCAGGTTGTAGAAGGCATGGAGATGGGTTTGCCCCAGTCGGATGGATCGATGACCTGGTTGAGTGTGACTAGTGCCCCGATCCCGTTAACCGGGTACGGTGTGGTGGTCGTTTTTCAAGATATCTCGGAGCAACGCCGAGCAGCTGCAGCGGTGCGGGAAAGTGAACTCTGGTTTCGAGCCATGTTTGAACAGGCGGGCTTAGGGATCTCGATTGCCAATGCAGAAGGTCGTTATTTACGGATCAATCCTGCCCTAGAAGAGCTATTAGGCTATAGCATTGAGGATCTGCGGGATGTAGTGTTTGCTGACTTTACCCATCCAGACGATATCACCACTGATCTGAAGTTGTACCAAGAGTTGGTGGCTGGTCAGCGGGATCACTATCAAATTGAAAAACGATATATTCGCAAAGATGGCCAATTCCTCTGGGTGCGGTTGACGGTCTCACTGATCCGGGATGAGCACGGTCAATTAAAGTTCACCATCGGTATTACCGAGAATATCTCGGAGCGGAAGCAGTCTGAACAACGGATCAAAGCTGCACTTCATGAAAAAGAAATCTTGTTGCGTGAAATTCATCACCGCGTTAAAAACAACCTTCAGATCATCTCCAGTTTGCTGCGACTGCAGTCAGACGCGATCAAAAGCCGTAAGTATCTCAAAATTTTTCGAGATGCGTGGAGTCGCATTCAATCGATGTCATTGTTACATGAAGAACTGTATCGCTCCAAAGACTTCTCCAAGATCAACCTGGCTGACTACATTCAAAGTCTGGTGATCAACCTCTTCCACTCCTACGGCGTTAAAACGGAGCAGATCACCCCGATCCTGAACGTTGAGGAGGTAGCTCTGAGTATTGATGCGGGGATTTTATGTGGGTTGATCCTGAACGAACTCTTGACCAATTGCTTAAAGTACGCCTTTCCCAAATCCCAAGAGGGGCGGATCTGGGTTGAAGTGACCCAAGATGCTCACACCATTTGCTTGAGTGTCCGGGATGACGGAGTAGGTCTGCCTGAACACTTCGATCTTGATCAAACTGAATCTTTAGGACTGCAACTAGTGACAACGTTGACAGAACAGTTAGAAGGAACCATCACTTTTGATAGAATTGAGGGTAGCCAGTTCACTATAGTGTTCCCGAGGTCAGAATCTTGAAGAAGAATCAGCAATCCGTCAAGGGTAGCGTCCTTGTCGTCGAGGATGAGAAGATCATTGCGAAGGACATCGCCAACATCCTGAAAAAGTTTGGCTACATTGTTCCCGCAATCGCGTCATCGGGTGAAGAAGCCCTGCGCAAGTTGGAAGAAATGCAGTTTGATCTGGTGTTGATGGACATTGTTCTAAAGGGCAACATCGATGGGGTCGAAGCTGCTAAACAGATCTATGAGCGTTATGGTCTACCCGTGGTTCATCTGACGGCTTACGCGGATGACGAAACCCTAGAACGGGTCAAACAAACTCAAACCTTTGGCTACATTATCAAGCCATTCAAGGAGCGTGAGCTCTACACCGCCATTGAAATTGCCCTACATCGGCACCGAGCTATGCAGGAGCAACAATCGGCGGAAGAAAAAAAGGTGGAAGATCTGCGGATGAGCCTTCAGAAGTTGCAGCAGTTCTCTGATGTCAAGGATCTGCTCTTTAAGAAGTTTCTCCAGGATCTGAGTGGGCCAGTCTTCAACCTGAACATGGCCATCCACCTGCTACGCGATGCTCCGTCTGATCTGAAGCGAGAGCATTACCTGCGGATTCTCGAAGAGGAGTTCGCTCGTGAGGTAGAGCTGATCAACCAGACCTCTAATCTGGGCGATCTGTTGAGTGTGGAAAATGTGGAGTTGCTGAACCAGTTTAGTTTGCTGAAGCAACAGCAAGAATTACCGCGCTTGAGTGGTATGGGTACAGGTGGATCGGGAGGATTTGCCTCAATGCCTGCTTCACTCCCTCACGCACTCTTGGCTGCTTTGTCTCCCTCGCAACCTCAATCGCCAACCCCGCCCCTGCCCATGCAACCTCCCATGCCATCGCCGATGCAGTCCTCGGTACAATCTCCACCGATGCAGCCACCGATGCCATCGCCCATGCAGTCTCCCCGATCCAGCAGCCCCCCATGCAGTCGCCGATGCAACCCCCGATGGAGTTGCCCGCTTCACCCCAGCCGTTACGGGTTCCACCCATCTCGG
>CAZONZ010000269.1:0-5986 GCA_964581005.1 uncultured bacterium | reverse complement strand
GCGAGCAATGGGGTGACGCTCTTCAACCACGATCTTGAGGCCAGGGGGAAGGAGTTGACGGCTGGCTTGAACAGCTCGAATAGGGGTGAGTTGATCGGCGTCTGGCCCCATCAGCGTTTCGGCTAAGGTTTGGGGTTCCAACTGCCAAAGATTTGTGGGTAACTCGATGGGCAAACGGGCTCGGATCTGATCATCACTGAGCAGGTGGTTACCCTCGATCTGGATTTGATTGGGATCGTGTAAAGACCAGAAGGATTGCCGCAGTCCCACGACTAAACCCGTTAAGAGGGTCAGGCTTAACCCGATCCGCCAAGCTCCTTGAAGAAAGCGATGACGTCGTTGCCGCCGCAGGTGTTGCCGCCGTTGACGCAGTTGTTCCCGTGTAGGAATGACCACGTCGATCGCAGCGGTTTTAGCGGTGGGAGCCAGATCGTGACGAGAGGAGGAATCCGCCATAGGGGATGAGCCTGGGTGAGGAAGCCCTTGCCAAGAGAAACCGTCCAAAACGATCGCTCTCGGTTGATCAGGAGGACAGTGAATCACCCCCGCAACCTGGGTGTGACTGTAGAAATTAGCTTAGTCAAGGGAGCAGAAAAGCAAAATTCTACGCTGTCCCTGATTATTCAAGCACAAATTTCCAGAATGCCCACCTGATCAGGGCTGGATCTCTAGGTCGGATTTAGCTTTCTGGGATCTCTTCCACCTGATCGAGACGGAACCAGATGGGAGGAGTGGGAACCAGTCCAAACTTGACCTGGACGTAATCCTCTTTGATCTCCAGCACTTCACCTTTGGCTTGGAACACATATTCCGGGATCATGGGGTCATTAGCTTGAGCTTCAAGGCTATTCTGCAGCTTTTCCCGGATAGCATGAACCATTGCACCACGTTTGATCGCCATATGTTCAGATCCTTTCTCACTGGGGTTAGACACTATCCTTCATCGTGACGACTCTCACCGCTAACCGCAAGCGGTATAGCGGGAGCTTCCCCAACCTCACGGCTTGAGTTTTCTGCTTCCCATGACTGGCATCCCAGTATCCTCCACAGGCAGCAACGACCCGTCCAGGCTGTTGTTTTGAACAAGTACTCATCAAAAATATGTTCAACCTATTACGCACAAAGTTTTACCCCAAGCACGTTTCAGCTTGGGAACCCCCTACTTTGTTGTCAAGGTTCAGATGTTTGGCAGTGCGAATTACCGCCACTCTGCCTGAAACAAATGTATCATTTGCAGTCAGTATTGGGAAGTACAAGGGGCATCGATCAGAGGGAAGATCGACTTTGATCTATGGACGTGCTAGCCTCAGCAAAAAGGGTTAATTGCTCCTCCGGATCCGATAGCTCGGAAAGATCCGATCCTGGAACCGGATCACCTTGATCCCCTGCACTCAACTTTTCCCGTAGCCCTACCCCGATCCGACTGTGACGCTCCACCTGCCGCAAGACCTGCCGTGCCCGATCGATCACCTGTGACGGTAACCCTGCCATGCGTCCAACCTCAATCCCGTAAGATCGATCCGCTCCTCCTGGATGCAGTTGATGCAAAAACACGATCTCGTCTTCCAATTCTTTGACAACAACATGAAAATTGGTGACATTGGCCAGGATCGTTGCTAGCTGATTCATCTCGTGATAGTGCGTGGCAAAGATCGTGCGGGATCGGATCTCAGTGGCCAAATATTCAGCCACAGCCCAGGCGATCGAGAGTCCATCAAAGGTAGCTGTACCCCGCCCGATCTCGTCCAATAAGACCAGAGATCGATCACTAGCATGGTTCAAAATATTAGCAGTTTCGTTCATTTCTACCATAAAGGTTGATTGCCCTGTGGCCAGATCGTCCACCGCTCCAACCCGTGTGAAGACTCGATCACAGATCCCTAATTCAGCAAAACTGGCAGGGACAAAACTACCCATTTGGGCCATGATCTGGATGAGTCCGGTTTGGCGTAGCGTTGTCGATTTTCCCGACATATTTGGACCTGTCAGGATCATGAGATCGCCGGATTGAGGGGTACCTAACTTCACCGAATTAGCTACAAATAATCCTGGTGGGAGGGATTGCTCAACAACAGGGTGTCGGCCTTCGACAATGTTGAGGGTTCGATCGGATGTGATCTCTGGGCGGCAATAATTGTGATAGACCGCGATCTCGGCTAATCCTGCTAAGACATCGGCAGCCGCGATCGTTTGGGCAACCTCTCGGATCGGGGCGGCCATGGCTCCGGCTTGTTGACGAAGATCTAAAAATAGCTCGTATTCACGTTGATGTGACTCAACTTGGGCATTCAAGATCCGGACTTCTCGCTCCTTCAATTCTGGTGTGATGTAGCGTTCTTCATTGGTAAGGGTTTGTTTGCGAATATAGTCTTTGGGAGCAGCATTACTCTTCGATCGACTAATACTGATGTAGTAACCAAAGGCTTTATTAAACCCCACTTTCAAGGTTGTGATCCCAGTCCGCTGTCGCTCACTTGCCTCTAAATTCGCGATCCACTGCCGATCAGCCTCAATCTGTTCTCGCAACCGATCTAAGTCTGGATCAATGCCGCTGCGGATCAGTCCTCCTTCGGTCACGATCGGCGGTGGAGAGGGAACCAATGTTGCCTCAAGATACTGACTAAGGTCTTCTAGTTTCGGATCGACGGTCTGCAACGTCTTCAAGATTGGGGTATGGGCTTCAGCGACCACGACTGCAATTTGATCCAATTTCGCTAAGGAATGCCCCAGTCCCACGAGATCACGAGCATTGGCTGTTCCGGATCCAGCTCGTCCGGCCAAGCGTTCTAGATCGTAGACCTGTTGTAAAACGGTTTGCAGGGTTGTTCGCAATTCACCATTCCCTGCCAGTTCCGAGATCGTATCCTGACGGGTCCGGATCCGTTGGGGTTGGAGCAAAGGTTGGAGTACCCAGCGCCGCATCATGCGCCCTCCCATCGCTGTGCGTGTCCGATCCAACGCCCAGAGCAACGATCCCGCAAAGGTTCCATCGCGGACTGTCTGAGTCAATTCCAAATTCCGTCGAGTTTGCTGATCCAAGATCATGAACTCTGAGATTAAGTAGGTGCGGGGAGGTTGCAGGGCCAGATCCAGCGTTTTCTGAGTGTCCTCTAGGTATTGCAGCAAACCACCAGCCGCTCGCACCGCCAACGGCATCCCATCACAGCCCAACCCCTCCAACGATCGCAGGCGAAATGTTTCTAGAATTCGATCACGAGCTGGGATCAGTTCAAACAGTCGCTGAGGCCGCAACGAATAGCAAAACTGCGTGGGTAGTCCAGCCGGAAGTTGAGATCCCTGCTCACCTGGTCGGAGTAGACCAATACCCGTGACCTCATCTACAGGCACTAAGATCTCAGATGGATGTAGCCGGATCAACTCCTGAATGAGTCGATCTCGATCCGAATGCTGGGTAGCCCAAAATTCGCCTGTCGAAATATCGGTATAGGCTAATCCCCACTCCAGACGATGGGGAGTGGTAGGTGTAGCAAGAGCTCGATCGATCAAGACGATAGCCGCAAGGTAGTTATTCTGGCGGCTGGAGAGCAGACCTTCTTCTAGAACGGTACCGGGGGTGATCACTCGTGTAATTTCCCGCCGGACCAACCGCCCTGTAGCCTGTTCAGCCGGTTCCATCTGTTCACATACGGCGATCGCGTAGCCTTTCACCACCAACTGGGCCGCATAGCGCTCAAACGCATGATGAGGTACCCCTGCCATGGGCACTCGACCGATCCCGCCGGCCTCACGTCCCGTCAAAACCAGCTCTAATTCCCGCGCCACCGTCTGAGCATCCTGAAAAAACATCTCATAAAAATCGCCCAACCGATACATCAAGAGTGCCTGGGGATATTGCCGTTTCAACTCGACGTAATGCTGCATCATCGGTGTCAATCGGCTCGGATCGATCTGTAGCGCATCCCAGGAACGAGGGGCTGAGTCCGGAGCGGGAGCATTAGGCGTTGAAGTTGGGGGTGCAGCAAACGGCAAGCTAAATGGATCGGCTGCTTTCTCCACGGAAGGATCCCCAGTAGCTTCTGCAGCGGCATGGGTGGCACGACGATTCGGATCAGGAGAGAATTGAGCCATGAGTGGGATCACGAAGAACAGACACTATTTTCTCTTGCAGCATGTCAGAGTTCTACCCACCTTAGCCTGCTTGATCCCCTTTGTTGAGCTCAACCCAACTGCTATGGATCCACGCCGGAAATCTTCTCAACGCGATCACTTTCCTCTCCAGCAATCCTCAGGTCAGGTCAAACCGGATCATCTGGGCGACTTGGGTGATCGGGTCAGTCAACAAGCCAACCAAGTTGGACAATGGCTGGCCTACAAAACTCAGAAAACTGGATTGAGCCGTTGGTTGGAAACAGGGTTATACTTCCTACGCCAGCCCAGCCTTTACTTCTACATCTTTTGGGCAATCAGTCCGATCTTCATGTACTTTGAACGAGCAACGCTCTTCCAGGGTTGGGGGTGGCTGCTCCTGCTTCCGGTGATCCTCAGCTGGGCTGTCCTGTTTGCGTCCTTCACCAATATTCCCTTTCCCCAATATCTCCCGATCCCCCGCTTCTTCTTCGATCTGCTCCTGTTTTGTGCCCCCTTTTTCCGCAAGATCAACATTTCCCCAGCTCAGTACCGCTCCGATTGGAATATTTTAGGGGTTTGGATCTGCCTCATCCTGTTTATAACGGCCTTTATGCTCAAGTCATTTGGGCTTGCCCTCACCGCTGTGGTGATCCTCTTGTGCTGTTTCGCCACCCTCTTTATCTGACTTTATCTGAATGATCTCAATGATCTGAATTCATACCTGATCTAGCCATTGACGCCAACGCAGGCTCAGAAGCCTCCTGGGGTGGAAAGGGATGTATCCAGGGATCGCGTCTAACCCGATCAGGGTTCTGGATCAGCCAATAAACTAAGTAGAATGAATGCTTTGACGGGGAAAATCAAGAATCTTGGTCAACCCCTTCTGCTAACCTGCACCTAGATCAGTTGCTGGATTATAGTTTGAATGATCGACCACCTCTGGCCGCCCTTAGGATCAGACGGATGAGATCCCTTCTCGCACTCCAGGCTTGCTTCCTCAACCTTATGAATCTACGGATCAAAACTCTATGTGCCATTAGCGGAACCCTGCTCCTCTTCGTGATCGGGCTAAAAATCGGTTGTCGCTATCTGATCCTGCAGCCATTGGATCCCGCGACAGCCTCTGAGATCAAGCCAGTTTTGGATCGCTTCGTTGTGATCCTGGCCCTTGCAGGTGTTGGCATTGGGGTGGTGCTCCAGATCCTGCTAGAACGAGTTTTGCTTTTGCCCCTAGGCTCTCTCAGTCAAGCGGTTCGATCAATTGATGTGGCCCAACCTCACGATCTCAATTTCGATCGAGCAGGCCAAGATGAAATCGCTCAGTTGGCAACCGAGATCAACACGATGCTTCAGGGGGTGCAACAGATTCGATCCGAAAGCCAAGCCACCGAAGCTGCCTTGCGTCAGTCCCAGCAACTCCTGCGCACGATCATTGATTCCGTGCCAGCCATGATCAATCTCAAGGATGCGCACTCTCGCTATCTCCTGATGAATGCGTTCCAGGCCCATCTCTACGGGGTGAGTGCCGAAACAGCTGTGGGCAAAACTGCAGGGCAAATGCTGGGGAGCACCTATGGAGTCTATACCGGTAATCTCGATGCCACCGTGATCCAAACCGGAAAAGCCTTACCTTTCTACGAGGAGGAATACGCGGATGTCTTTGGGGTGCAGCACAAATGGTTAACCACCAAGATCCCCTTAACGAATAATGAGGAGGGAGAGCCTCACTCGATCTTGACTGTAGCGATCGATGTCACAGAACTTAAACAAGCTCAGGAAGCTCTTCGCCAATCCCAACAAATGTTGCAGCTCGTCATGGATAATATCCCTTTGGCGATCACCTGGAAAGATCAGCAGGGATTGTACTTGGGTGCCAATCGAGTCAGTGCCGATATGT
>CAZONZ010000268.1:0-6025 GCA_964581005.1 uncultured bacterium | reverse complement strand
GAGGAGCTGATCGCTCAAGTGCCCGTGGTGGATCCGGATTGCTCTGAACCTAGGGAAGATCTTGAGCAACCAGACTCTGGAGCGGAATTGGGAGAGACAGGATCAGTGGAACGACAGGGGTAATGATTCGCTTGGATCGAATGATCCCTCACACCACCCAAACATTCATTAACTCGATCACACCTGAGCAGGATCTGTGGCAAGACCGAGTTCTCGTTTCAGCATCTCGATCGAATGGTGACTCACGTAATCATCAGCTTGGATCAATTGGGGGAGTCGGATTAAGTCGGGTCGTGCTTTGCGGATCAAGGCTTTGACTGTTGAATAGCTGAGGGAATCACAAAAGATCACTTGGCAGCGCCGAACTAATACCTCGACTCGTTCTAGATCAGCAACATCAGTCACTAAAACTAACAAATCATCTCCCCGTAATGCATGAAGCAGCACTTCAGCGGTTTGCAGGATCGAGAGGCTAACACTGATCAAGCCTAAACAGGTATTGGCTGGAAGATTTTTGATCATGTCTAATTCTCGATGGTAGGGATTGATCTCAAGCGGAAGCACACGGACTGACCAACGTTGAGCTATATCTTCCACTTGATTAGCAAAATAACGGATCGTGACGATGGTGCCTGTCTGAGTTTGCGCCAGTAAAGGTTCTAATTCTTCGATCGGAACCCGTTCAATCGGGATTGTGAGTGCTCGTTGTAATTCTACAGCGATCAATTTGCCTGTATCACTAGCCGCAGTAGGTACAGCCACTAACACTTGAGCACTGCAACGTAACCGCCAATCAATTTCAGCCAAAAAGAGATCCCGTGCCTGGGACAATGAGCAACCGGACTTTAATAGTTGATCTAATCCCTGTTTAACCCATTGATACGCTTGGGTTTGTTCGGTGAGTTGACGGGTGGTAATGGCCTGGTGAACTGCCTGCTCAGATGCTGTCACATAGATCCCCGATCCAGCTCGACTCTCCACTAAACCCATCTGCTCTAGTTCGTGATAGACCTTACTGATCGTGTTGCGATGTAACCCCGTTTGCATTGCGAGTTGACGGGTACTGGGCAAGCGGTAACCAGGTGCATATTGGCCACAAGCAATGGCAAAACTGATCTGCTTGACGAGTTGGGTGTAAGCAGGGATCTCGCCGCTGGGTTGGATGTGAAAGGAGAGCATCTGCTAAATCTTGTGACTGTTGACGAATAAGATTCTGATCCGAAATCGGATTAGGTTACAGTTAAGTTTGGCAAAATTAGCGTCCGTTTTGCTACGAGATGACCAGGAGATCGATGCTATTGAGTCTGGACAACTTACCCTACTGGATCCTGCTGGGTGTGGGATTACTCTTTTTCTTGATCATTCTGGCTTCAGGAATGGTTGAAGGGGATGGCAATATAGAGACAGGGGCCGATCTCGACGCTGAAGCTGGAGACGGAGACGATCTTGAGACTGGAGGAAACCTAGCACTGGCGCTGTTGGGCTGGTTCGGGATTGGGAAAGCTCCGTTGCTGCTGCTGCTGGCTTTCGATCTGAGTGTGTGGGGATTACTGGGCTGGATGTTGAATGTTTGGGTCGGAACTTTGTTCGGGAACATGCCAACGGGATTTCTCAGTGCTGGGGTGCTGATCGGATCGTTAGTGGCATCGTCCTCTGTCTTGCAAAATAAAGCCACCTACGAGGGGGCCATTCAGGAGTTCCGTCCAATTGTTTTGGTAAGCTTAAACCTGAACCTGCTTTTCCTCATTTTCATGGAGGAGTCGATGGGTTTCCATCACCAATGCGGTTTGATAAGCGATCGTCCACGCTAAATTTGCGGCTTCTTCTGTAAAATAATGACGCTCTGGATGGGTCAGGGTTAAAATCCCCACTAACTGTTGATCCCGCAGCATAGGGAGACAGAGGGCAGAGCGCACCACATAAGGTTGATCGGGAAAATCAATCCAGCGACGATCCGATCGGGTATCAGGAACTAAAGCCGCACTGAGATGCCCCGCCACCCAAGCCGCTAACCCCTTCTGCAACACCTGACCCACCAAATCTAAGCGTTCCTCCTCCGTGGTGCGTTCCCGGAGCAAGAGATAATCTTGAATCACCAGATCCTGCGAGAGTAGAAAAATACTGCCCGTTTCTGCCCCCGTGATTTCCAGGGTGGACTGTAAACATTGTTTCATAGTGGCTTTGAGCCAAACCCGCCCCGTCGCTGCCTTGGAGAGGGCAGACTGATCCTTAAACCATTCCACCTGCCGCTGATAGGCCATATTCAAAATTCGCAGGTATTCCATCTCCTGCTGCAAGGTTTCCAGGGTATTCGCCACATCCACGGCCATAGGTTCAGACCCTTCGATCGCTTGCTGTACCCTAAATTGAGACAGAGACACCAACCCCCGTAAGAGTTGTAAGTCCCGTTCCAATGTCAGGTTATTTCCCAAAAGATAGTCCAAGGATTCGTTTAATTTGTACAACTCCTCTGCCAAAGCCGATTTCAACACTAACTGTGGATTGCTGGTATAGTCCGATTCTTGGGCGGAATAGGTGTTCATGGCATTTTGGGGGCTTCTATGTCTGAATGGTTACAACAAGTCGTGATCACCCTGCACGGTCTAATGACCTAACATTAAACCATTTTGCCTGTAAATTTCCTACGGGGTTTGAAACCACAAAGACACAAAGGGCACGAAGTAAGGTTTAAATTGAGTTGACAGAGCGATCGCTATTGAAATAACGGTAAACATCTCACACGAAAAGAATCATTACTCACGGAAATAATTGCACCTTCAAGTAAATCTAAAGAACAGATTTTTATAACTTCTTGTAATCTTGTTTCCATTACCTCACGGCTTGCATTATTTAAACGGAACAAAATGACACTGGGTAAATCTGTATTACTGACAGCCAGTAGATAGGCAAAATCGAGATCTACTGTCAAGATCACTCTTTTCTCAAGTTTCGCCTTTAGTAGAATCTCTTCATCCGGCAGTTTTTGTAAATTTTCTTCAGCTAAATGGACTGCATCATGGTTCTGCTCTCGTAATAAAGCCACTACCTTGGGAGAAATTCCCATATCTGCTAAAAACCTCATAAGGCATAAGGCATTAAAGTTGTTTGAACAAAATAAACTTTTTCACTTGCCAGCCAAGACACATATTGCAGGGACTGCTTAATATCCTCTAGCTCTAAATACGGATAATCATCGAGAATATCTAAATTTGATTTTCCATTCGCCACCAGGTTTACAATTAAAGAAACAGGAATACGCATCCCACGAATACAGGCTTGACCTGCCATAATTTTTGGATCAAAGGTAATCCGATCGAGTTTTTCCATTGCTTCCTCCACATCGTTTCTTGTCCTCTATTTTAACCCAATGACCCACTCTTATACTAGAAAACAGGTTTCTGGTTGCTGTCCTTGGCGACACTCACCCTGCCCAGGGAAACGCCCCATAGGAATGCCAACCCGCCACCACTCCTAGCACAGCCGGAACCGCTAACCAAAACCACCGCGCCCCATAGCCGAAACCTGATGCCTGCAAGCGTTTACCCGCCCCGACTAAAGTGCCAACCACTAACGCAATAATCCCCATCACCGCTGTCCCCAGAATCACCCCCGGCAGGATGTCTTCACCGTTTTGATTGGCTTGATAAAAACAAAAGCCACCGAGGAGAAACGACAGGATCGCCATGAGCCAACTCAACCAGCGGATGTTGTTTTCGGGGTGGCGGATCGCCCACAGATAACTCACGATCGAGATCCAGAGTTTCGTCCCGAAATAAGCCCCAGCCCCAGTCCAATCCCAATCCCAATCCTCAGCCCCAGTCCCAGCCCCAGCCCAGGCCACAGCCCAAGCCACAGCAAATCCCCAAGCCCCAAATCCAGCCAACGCAAAGGTCAACCCCCACGCCAAACCCCAAGCCCAAACCACAGCAAAAGCTACAAACCAACCCCAATCATTGCAAACCACAGCCAAATCCCCAGCAGCTACACCCGAATCAGAATCGCAAACCCCAGCAAAAGCCAAAGGCCCAGCCAAAATCAAAGCCACAGCCCAAGCTCACCCTTTAGCCCCAGTCCCAATCCCACTCCAAGCTATAGGCAAAGTGCTCATCCCAATCAAAGCCACAGCCACAACCAACATCGAAGTCCAAGCCACAGCCAGATTCAAAGTCAAAACCCCAGCCCAAATCAAAGCCACAACCCAAGTCAAAGCCCCAGCCCCGGCCCACGCCCAAGCTGCCCACCAAGCCCGAACCCCAGCCCCAGAAGCAGCGATCGAATCCTTTGTGGCGGCCCCCAGGAGCGGCCCACACCCCGTTAAAAACAGCGCCCACAGAATCCGGGTAATCCAGATGAGTGTCTCAGCATCCGGATCTTCTGTTTTTATCAGGATGATTTCACTGCCAGTTTGGGAGAGTCCCACGAGGGCATAACTCCCCCATACGTCCACCAACCAGAAAATTCCGATTGTGGCCACGACGCCTTTAGCTGCCGGTGCCACTTTGACGCCAGTGACCTGATCGAGATGCTCCCCTTCCAAGGTACAGACGATCACATCTCCGATAAAGGCTTCCTGGGGCCAGCCATGATAAACGATCGGCTTAGACATGAGTTGGACCCCTTGCTTGCTGAATCTGAGTTAGTTCTTATCCTAAACCTTTTGCGGGGAACCTGACCGAGTTGGATCGGGGTTGGACAAACGGTTTTCAATCTGGGCCGGATCCTGGATCGGTTGCAAGTCTGAATTCAAAGTCAAATTGCAATTGAAATTGGGATGGCTTAGAGTAAGTTTGCCAAAATTAGCGTCCATTTTGCTACGGGATGACCAGGAGATCGATGCTATTCAGTCTGGACAACTTACCCTACTGGATCCTGCTGGGTGTGGGATTACTCTTTTTCTTGATCATTCTGGGTTCAGGGATCGCTGAAGCAGATGCCGATGTGGATGCAGAGGCCGATCTCGACGCTGATGCTGGAGACGGAGACGATCTTGAGACTGGAGGGAATCTAGGGCTAGTGTTGTTGGGCTGGTTTGGGATCGGGAAAGCTCCGTTGCTGCTGCTGCTGGCTTTCGATCTGAGTGTGTGGGGGTTATTGGGCTGGATGTTGAATGTTTGGGTCGGAACCTTGTTTGGGCAAATGCCCACCGGATTTCTCACAGCTGGGGTGCTGATCGGATCGTTAGTGGCATCGTCCTCGATCGGGGGCTGGGTCGCTCGTCCCATTGGCAAGATTATGGCCAGTTTTGGGGAAGATACTAGTGCAGATCGGCTCCTGGGGCGGGTGGGCACGGTCAGTTCCGGTATGATCCCCAAACAGGATTCGGGCAAAATTGGTCAGGTGGATGTGCGAGATGCCGCTGGGAATTTGATCACGATCAGTGCTGTGTTACCCGATTGGGCTAAAGAGGGTGCAGAACGTGGCCAATCCGTCTTAGTGATCGATCGCTCCGACCAAGCTTACCTGGTGATCACCAGCGACAGTCAGGATCAGGATCGGTGGATGCAAAGAAGCCTTGTGTAGGATGGATCGGGGTTAGGGATCTTGAAGGATGGTGGAACTTGCCTGATAAGCTAAAGCAAGACAATCGTTAGGACGTCGAGTTGAGATCTATGCACATCTGGCCCTCGTTACAAACCCTGCGCCCGATCAGTAAAACCACTCTTGCTGGGATCGGTTCTGGTTTCCA
Source organism: uncultured bacterium (assembly GCA_964581005.1). Taxonomy (GTDB): domain Bacteria; phylum Cyanobacteriota; class Cyanobacteriia; order Thermostichales; family Thermostichaceae; genus CAZONZ01. The sequence continues at coordinate 339 of CAZONZ010000268.1, read as the reverse complement.
AATCTTGTTGGTTGTGTTGGGTTTGATCGCCCTAGTGGGTTGGTTAAGCGCAACTCCAGCCCACGCCGCCAGTCAATCTCCAGGTAACCGCGCTGCCCAACAGGTGATCCTGCCCGTGCCCCCAGCCCAGGTGATGGAAGTTGCAGGGGAAGCCTTTACGAACTGGAAGCGAGGCGAACTGATCGAAGTGGATCCAGAGAAGCAAGAGATCAAAGGACTCTCCCGCACCAATTTTTTCAAGTTCGTTGACGATATTACCGTTGCCATTCAGCCGCTTGAAACCGATCCCAAAAAAAACCAGAACTCGATCACCTCAGTCTGACGGATAGGCAAATACGA
>CAZONZ010000267.1:0-6031 GCA_964581005.1 uncultured bacterium | reverse complement strand
TGACCCCCACCTGCCGTTGGCGAGGTGGGGGAATGCGTCACTCTTTTTGTTCAACGATCATCTGAGACTATTGGGCTCGTTGCTGCTTCAGTTGGATCACAGCGTTCATAAAGGCTTCAAAGATCTGCCGATGCCCCGGTTCCGTTGCCGAAAACTCAGGATGCCACTGGATCGCTACCGCCCACGGATGCTGCACATGTTCAATTGCTTCGATCAGATCATCGTCCGAATAAGCCGCCACCTGCCACCCTAAGGGGACCGACTCGATCGCTTGATGATGCCACGACACCACCGAAAACTCAGGTAACTGGGTGATCTGGGCCAGACGAGTATCCGGGAGAACCTGCACATTGTGACGAGTCGGCTTCAGATCGGCGGCAGAATAATGTGCGATCATTTCGCCAAATCGCTCCGGAACGTGAGGATGCAACCGTCCCCCAGAGACAACACTCAGCAATTGCATACCCCGACAGATCCCCAACACCGGAATCTCGTAAGCCATCACCTGCCGGGCCAGAGCGATCTCAAACCCATCGCGTTCTGCACAAACCCGTTTCACTTCAGGATGATTCCCACCCCCATACACGCTTGGATCAAGATCCCCGCCTCCCGACAGCACCACTCCATCTAAGATCTGTAAGACTGCCGAGACCTGCGTTTCCCCCGGTGGCAAGAGCAGAGGCACTCCCCCAACCGACCGGATCGCGTCAATATAATTGGCCGACAGCGAAAAATCTCCAGACTTGCGGCGGTGCATAGTGGTGATCCCGATGATCGGTGCAGGAGAACTGGATGGGATCACCATGGGAACCGATTCGGGTGAAGTCTCAGAGAGGGAGATCGAGGGTTTCACGATGGAGGGATGTCAATAGGCTTATGCGTGTCCATCACCATAACTCAGGATCTGGGTTCCATCCATTGCCTCTTGGCCTATCAGAGATAAGGTGATCAATATGTGCTGGAAATTCGATGCAGTTGGGGAGCTTTGGGGTTTAGCATATCGGAGTCCAGCTTACGGAATTCCTCCCATTCGTGGCGGACCCCTTGCACCCTAGCTCGCACCTAGTACGCAACCCAAGCTAGAACCTAGCAGGCAACAAAGCAGATCGTTACGTCGTCAGAACGAGAGGTGGTTGAGTCAATGAATGCCATGAATTTCTTTCACTTGGATAGACCCAAAAATGCCAAAACGGTGCAGTCCTCAACCTCGATCTGGGATTGGGGTAAACAGCTGACTCGTTTATCTCTGTTGGTGGCCCTACCTACGATCGGGCTTCTGAGTATGCCTGCATTCGGTCAGGTCGCGAGTACGTTGCTCAATCCCTTAGTCGCAGCCTGGATCCGCTCTGAAGTTGAGAGTGTGGATAATTTGCAAGTTCAGATTAGCGGATCGGATGCTGCGATCATGGGGGGCACGATTGAAAAAGCTACGGTCTCCGGAGAGAATCTGCGCTATCAGGGGTTTCATGTGAGTCGAGTGAAGTTGGACGGGGAAGGGATCCAACTCAATGTCAACGAAGTGGTTCAAGGGGGAGGGGATCTGAAATTGCTAGCTCCGGTTCCCGTGCGGGTTCGGATGCAGCTGACGGAAGCAGATCTGAATCAAACCTTGCGTACCCCTCTGGTGCAAAGCCAATTAGCTCAAGCCAACGTGCGGCTGCCGATCGGAGGCCAATCCGTACCCTTTCAGATCAATGATCCCAGTGTTGAAGTGGAAGCCGATTTACTTCGGATCGGGGCCAATGTGCTGGTACCTGGAGGTGGGCCAGTGCCTGTGACCTTGACGACCGGACTCGAAGCTCGTAATGGTAATGAATTAATCTTGATCGAGCCGCAATGGATCACTCAGGGAGAAACCATCCCCGTGCCCAGCTTGAATAACTTACCGATCCAGTTGGATCAAACGGTTCAGATCAATCGGTTAGAGTTGCAGGAGGGTCAGATCCTTTACGATGGAAATCTAACGATCACGCCTGAAGCTGTCTCTTCTTAGCGTTAAGATCCCAACAGGGGAGAGGGTTAAGTTCTATGGAATGGATCGGGGGGAGAGTTTTAGATCTCTTAGCGTGGATCTCGATTCCTCTAGAACACGTTTGATCAAGACCAACCCATCGCTAGAAAAGGGGTCTTCAAAGGATCTAAAGTGGATCTCAAACCGATCTCAATCCGATCTCAATCCGATCTCAAACCGATCTGAGCCACTCGTCACGTTGGGATCCTTCAGGTTCCGTAGGGGTTATGTAGGGAGGCATGGATGAATCATCAAGATCTCAGCCGTAAAACCGATTGGCGCTCAAGTGGGTCTCCTGATCAGGAAACCGATGTCTCTCCATCTCTGGATCCATGTCTGTTGCAGGGCAAGGATCGGACGTCTCTTGAGGGACTTTACACCCACCTCACTCACGATCACCACCTTACTCCCAAGCGCCACTCGACCGTTTACCCCTGGCACCGATCTCTCCTCTGGAACCCTGTGATCCTGATTCTGGGTTTGATCACTCTCTCGGCTTGCGGTAGTGACTCTCCTCTGACAACCAATCCTAGTAGCAGCAGCTTCTCTGGCACGCGCGTCCAAACCCCAGACACCGTCAGTTTCTCAGAAATCGATGAAGGTGAGGATCTTCCCCCTCGCAGCCTCAAAGCCTCGTTTGTGATCCCGCCAGATCAGCTCCAGTCCGCCGCCACAACTGAAATCTCCATCCGAGCGCGTAGCCTCGATCTCTGTGTTGATGTAGCCTGCACCCAACTCGATCCCACTGCATCCAACAAAGCTACTCCGATCCCAGGCAGTGAAACCAGTACCCCCAAACCAGGGATCTATTCCCCCAACGATTTGACCTTGCGCCTCACTACCCAAATTCCAGAAACGGGATCGCTCGATAAGGTTAATCTCAATACCCGTTTTCAGATCAATACCCATACCTTATTTATTGCTCCCGGTAATGGAGTCAGATTTGGGATCCAGGAAGCCTATTTACAGGATGCGCTCCAATCCCCGCAACAATCGATCCCCGCCACAGAGATCTCGGAAGCGTTTGATTTCGACTCCAAAATGATCATTCAGGGGGTCTCCAGTAACCATACATTCACATTGACGTTTAATCAGGCTGAGATCGATCCACGGTTTTTGCGGTTGGACGTGATCATGACGTCACCCGTTCCTCCCGATCCAGGATCAGCGGCGGCTCCAGGTCGAGTACTCGTCCCCACCGAGAATCAACGCTATCATGCCCTCTCACTGGTGGGTACCCAAGCGGATCCAGCAGCTTTGGTGGGACTGGCCCAGATCACGGCTTATACCCAAGCAGCGGGTAAAGCTCCAGCCTGGGTTGCGTTTGCTCAACGTTGGGCTGACCATCAAACCTTTCCGGCCCAAACCGCCGATCAACTCCGAGATATTGATTCAGTCCCCTACATTCGCCTGATCCTGCCACGCGAAGGCAATCCTGAGTCCGATCAACCGGATCCGAAATTGGCAGAGATCTTAGCAGGGGAGCAGGATGCAGCTTGGCAAACCTGGGCTCAACAGATCAAAGCCTTCCAGAGTCCAGTCATGATCGGGTACGGAGCAGACGCCCAAGCCGGAGAATCAGCCCCTCGTTTGGCTCAATTACAACAGGTTTATCAACGAATTCATCAGATCGTGAGTCGGCAGGAGGTTCCCAATGTGACATGGATCTTCCTGGTTAATGATCAAGTTGACGATCTAGCCGCTGTTTACCCCGGCGAAGATCAGGCGGATTGGCTAGGGATTGAACTATCAGCTTCAACGGAGACGTCTTTCCGCTCCCAGTTTGATCCAATCTATGAACAGGTTACCCGTCTGAGTGCGACGAAGCCGATCATTTTGGCCCGCTTGGGGGTGGCTGAAGTCGCTGAAGTGACGGATCCCATCACCGAATGGGTGGGAAATGCATTGCAAGATCTGAGTGAGACCTCGAACTGGCCCCGGTTGATCGGGTGGGCCTGGGATAATAGCAGTGTATCGTTGCAAGACTCACTGGCTTTAGCGGGATCCTTCGACCAATACGTCAGCCAGGTTCAATCGCTGCTAGGCAAGGCTATGATCCAACCCTTAGATGGATCTCTTCCCCAACCCTTACCTTCCCCAACCCCCAGCCCCACAGATGATCCTGCTGCTCCGTCTCCTGGAGCTGGGGTAGCAATTCCTACCTCTACGGCCTCACCGTCTCCTGGACTTTCTCGCCCGTCTCCCGATCCGTCACCGAGCCCCGCATCGGCACCGCTTTCCCAGGTACGTTGATCGGTGTGTTGGGTGTATCGCTGGGGATATTCGTTGACATCCGGGTTGGGGTGCTACTCATCAGGGAGACTTGAGTGGATCGATCCTCTTGTTGACAGGCGAGTTGCTCGGATCGCTGGCTGAAGCAGATATTTTCGCTGTAATCCACAGGGCAGTCGATCACTGTCGGGACATCTTGATCGAGGGCGGTTTTCAAGATGGGGATCAGATCGGCAGTGGATTCGACTCGGTAGCCTTTCAACCCCATACTCTCAGCCAGTTTGACAAAATCTGGATTACTAAACTTGACGAAGGAAGACGATCCGTAGTGATGCTGTTGTTTCCACTCGATCAAACCGTAGCCGCCATCGTTGAAAATCAAGGTGACGAAGGGAGTCCCTACGCGCAGAGCGGTTTCAAGCTCCTGGCAATTCATCATGAATCCACCATCTCCGGTCACGGCCACCACCTTCCGATCCGGATACACAAGCTTGGCCGCCACGGCTCCAGGGATGGCAATCCCCATCGCCGCAAATCCGTTGGAAATAATGCAGGTATTGGGCCGATCACAGTGATAGTGACGCGCGATCCACATTTTGTGGGCTCCAACATCCGAGATCACGATATCTTCAGGCCCCATAACTTGGCGTAGATTGTAGATCAGTTTTTGGGGTTTGACCGGGAAGCTCTGGTTATGGGCATAGGTTTGATAGTCGGCATGAATTTCGGCTCGGAGGCTGAGGCCATAGGGATCTGCTTTACCCTTGCGATCAGAGCGGCGCAGGATCTCTAATAATGAATCCCCAATATCACCTGTTACCTCAACGGTAGGAATATAACTGCTATCAATCTCCGACTGGTTAACCCCAATGTGAATGATCGGGATCCGGCCTTCGGGATTCCATCTTTTGGGGGAATACTCGATCAGGTCATAACCGACGGCAATGACTAAATCGGTACGATCAAAGCCACAGCTGACATAATCGCGTTGCTGCAATCCCACCGACCAGAGCGAGAGGGGATGCGTGTAGGGGATCGTACCCTTACCCATGAAGGTATTGACTACAGGGATGTGGAGCTGAGTCGCAAATTCGGTCACTGCGTCAGCGGCATGGGCTCGGAGTACGCCATTGCCCACCAGGATCATCGGATTCTCGGCCCGTGAGATCAAAGCAGCCGCTTCATTCAAACTCCGGTAGGCAGCAAAGGATCGTTCCCGCTTATCTTGATTGAGGGGGGTGCCAGTGACGGGCATGGCTGCAATGTTTTCGGGTAGATCGATGTGGACTGCGCCTGGTTTTTCGGATTGAGCAATTTTGAAGGCTTTGCGAACGATCTCTGGAGTGATGCTGGGGCGGACGATCTGGGCATTCCATTTGGTGACCGGATCAAACATCGCCACCAGATCGAGATATTGATGGGATTCGATGTGCATCCGATCCGTGCCCACCTGACCTGTGATCGCAACCAAGGGGGCTCCATCTAAATTGGCATCGGCAACACCCGTCATCAGATTGGTGGCACCGGGGCCGAGGGTGGAGAGACAAACACCTGCTTTGCCAGTTAAGCGTCCATAGACATCTGCCATGAAGGCTGCGCCTTGCTCGTGTCGGGTGGTAATAAACTGGATCGACGAATGACGGAGGGCCTCCAGAACTTCTAGATTTTCCTCACCGGGAAGCCCAAAAATGATCTGAACCCCTTCGTTTTCCAGGCAACGCACCAATAGCTCAGCCGTATTCATAGCAGCCTCCTGAAGCCCAGCTCCAGTGTTCCAACTCTTCAAGT
>CAZONZ010000266.1:0-6061 GCA_964581005.1 uncultured bacterium | reverse complement strand
CTTGGTTTGTTCCAGCTGTTGCCAGAGGAGCTTGATTTCAGCATGAGCCTCTTGAGAACTGATCCGGCCTTGGCGTTCCAGCTTGAAAATGTATTCGAGGCGGCGCGAAAATCCCTTGAGATAGTCAGACAGGATCTTATTCTCAATCGCCCGTCCAGTTTGCTCGTAACGGCTCAGATTCAGAGCAATCAGCTGATGGGGGGTATGGATCGGGATCATAATATTCCTTGCAAGTTGATGAGACAGCGGAACGAAACCAGAGCAGATGGATCAAGCCTCCTCAGTCCATCCGAGTCAACCCACGAAGAGTCAACCCACGAGAGGCTTAACCAAACCAGGTCGAAGGACGAGTGTCAGAATAGACCACTTCAGGAATGTGAGTATTGATCCACTGCATATGGCGCTGATATAGATCGACAATGCCCAAATGGATCAAAGGTTGGACCTGCTGCTTCTGGTCCCGAACTTCGCTCCACGAGATCACCCCTCGCTCCAGAGCTTCCTCCAGAGATCCCACAGGTCGATATCGAGAAGGGATCTGATTGAGCACATAGGCAACCAGCTGCTCTTTGAGGGAGGGGATCGCAAAAGCTCGTTGGTAAGGATGACTGGGATAGGTCTGCAGCACCGATTCAACTTCTTGGGTGACGATCGGTAGATTGAGATTGAGCAATGAGGGGGATAGCGTTGACGTAGACATAGCAGATCTCTCCTGGGGCAGTGAGCCCAAAGACCTGAGTCGGGGCAGACGGACGGACTCGAACCGTCAGAGAAACAAACGCTGCAGGTGCTCAGGTTTTTTTCTTCGCCTCATACCCTAAGCAAGAGAAGTGAAGCCACCAGGGATCAATTCGGGAAGAAACCGTGAAGATCCTGAGTCAAACCCCAATGGAGTCAAACCCTCAGGGAATTTGCTTAAGCCGATAGCCAACCCGATGCACCGTCTCGATCAGATCTTCGGGAGCCCCCACCAGCCGGAGCTTATAGCGCAAGGTTTTAATATGAGCTTTGACCGATTCTTCCTCCGGAACCTCATCGTGTTCCCAGACATGCTCGATAATGGCCCGCCGACTCAGAACCCGCCGCCCATTCCGGAGAAACAGTTCCAATAGTGAGAACTCCTTTGGGGTCAGATGCAGAGGCTGATCGTTATAAGTCACTTCGTAAGTGATCGGATTCAGTTGCAGATCACCCCAATCGAGTGCCTGGGACGTATTGCTCTGGCCTCGTCGCAACAAAGCCCGGATCCGAGCTAATAATTCCGGCAGATCAACGGGCTTAACCACATAATCATCGGCCCCTGCATCCAACCCTGTCACTTTATCCAGACTGGTGTCACGGGCTGTGATCATCAAGACCGGCATAGCATAGCCTTGGGTCCGGAGCCGCTGGCAAAGACTGATCCCATCCAACTTGGGCAACATCACATCCAGCAAAATCAGATCATAGGGGTAGAGTTTAATTTGATCCCATCCCGTTTCGCCATCAAAGACAACATCGACACTATAGCGGTGGTCGGTGAGAGCCTCAGCCAAAACCTCTGCCAATCCCAGATCATCTTCAACCAGCAAAATCTTCATATCAAGAGCTAGATCACGGTCCGATCGGAACAACGTCATGAAAATGAGTGTAGTCGATATAGCGCTTCCCTTCAGAATTATGATGCAAGACGTCAACAAACCGATGATCCCATTTAATCTGATCAGCTTGGTAGGAATAACGGGTGTGGATCGTTTGCGCAAACGTCTCATCGAGCCCCGTTAGAGTAATAATGATCTCAGCCTCTGCCTGCTCCAAAAGCTCAGGCGTGAGACCAAACAACGGACTATCGGGTGTGATCGGATGCATTAAGGTTGACATAATGTAAAAGATCGGGGTTTGGCTCCGAACCAACTTGAGATCGTAGATCCGCCGCATAAACTCCCCTTCAGGGGTGATCTCATTGCGGATCAGTACGACCTGGGATTGAGCTTCAACAATCCGATTTTTCCGTTGATTGGCGGCTCGGATCATGAGCGTCGGAACACGATAGTGAGGTCGAATCACAGCCACCTCACTAAACAAAACTCGCGCAGTCGGATGAGCAAAGCGAGCAAACATCAAGCCTGTGATCAGGGCGAACCCTAACAACCCCAACAAAGCCTCCACAGTTGCCAACAGATTGGCATAGAAGCTAACCGGAGACATCCCCCCATAACCAATGGTAGACATGGTTTGAATACTGAAGAAAAAAGCGTCCCAGAAATCGCCTGGATCAGCATTCGCGATCCCATTGCCCTCCACCAAATAAGCTAGAGCAAATAAGACATTAAACAATAGATAGGACAACGTGGCCCAAGCCAAGAAGAGACTCCAAGGAATTGTCAAGAGGTAGTGATAAGGATCCTGCAGGATCATGAACAGGAGTTGAGCGATCCCATCTCTAGGAGTATTGGGCAAGCGGCCCTGGATCAGGGGTGTATACCCATCCTTGGATGCTGGTCGCTGAATGGTGGCTCTAGAGGCAGAGGGAGTTGGGTTGGGAATCATCAGAAGTCAATTCACTTTGCCTAATCTTGCCAGCTGATCCCCGCCAACGACCACATCTCTAGAATCTTCAAAAGCCTCTGAGCCCAATCCGATCTTCTGGATCCCGCACAATGTGACTGATCAGGGCACCTTTTATTCCCAAAAGCTTCATGGTTCAGTAGTAGGATTTGGTCAACTTCATTAAGCTCTAGAGGATCGTATGGCATTTTCCAGAACACTTCACTCAGGTCATACTTTGTCACGCTCCGTTCTCACCCGGATCGGACAAGCTTGTGTACTGGGGGTCAGTCTTGCGGTTTTGTCAGGATCCCCCCAGCTTGCCCATGCCCAACGGGTGATCAACCCCAGTCCAGCCCAACAAGCCACGGACGTTGAACCCACCTCCCCGATCTCAGCCACCTTCCAATCCGCGACAGGCGTAGAGGTCCGACCCGAAACGGTTGAAGTCTTCCTGGATGGCGAAAATGTCACGAGCCAATCGGTGATCACCAAAGACTTCTTCAGCTATCGACCGGCTTCTCCCCTCTCGCCCGGTGATCATCGTGTCATCCTGAGTTTTACCAATACCCGTGGTGTGACCCGTCGAGTCTCCTGGACCTTTACCGTCAGCACCCCTGTCAACGCGACGATCGATTCTGTAGTCCACAACGCTGGCAACCGAGCTTTAGCTGCAGGGGAGATCCTCCTTGTCACGGTCAATGGCACCTCCGACAGTAAGGTCACCGTCTATCTAATTCAGGATGGTCAGAAGGTCCAGACCTTTACCGCTCAGGAGGTCTCCTCAGGAGTCTATGTCGTGAGTCGAGCCGTTCAAGCTGCAGATTCAACTGCAGAAGGGATCATCGTAGCTCGTTTGGAAAACACGAATCAAATCCGATTTGCCACAGCCGAGCAACCTCTCCAACTGATCCAGGGTGCCCGCGAAACCCAAAGCTTGACCATTCAGGATGTTGATGCAGTGATCACAGGCCCTGGCGAGTCTGGAACCCTACAGCCTCAGGTGACCAATTACAGTAATGGTGACAGTGTTGCGGGATCATCGTTCACCCTAGAGGGCAAAACTCTACCTGGAGCAACGGTTGAGGTCAGCACCGTAGCCCAAACCAGTCCTGGTGATGTTGGCCTATTTGCCATTCAACAAACCTTAGCCAGTCGATCGGTTCAAGCCGACAGTCAAGGCAATTTCTCAGTCAGTGTTCAGATCCCGATCACAGCTACAGCCGAGGGAACTGTCTACAACATTGAACTGGTTGCTAAAGCAAATGGATCCACCAGCCCTACCACCAAATTGCAGCTTGTTCGGGACAATTAAATCGATCACAATCCACTCACAATCTACATGGGTTGGACAGAGCAAGATGTCTGGAATAGGCAAGCTCTGATCCAACTCAAGGATTCTTTATGACTGATTGAGTTGTTCAGCTAAAATCTTTGCGGAGTGAAGGATCTGAAAACAAGGCAGCTCATGCAGATCCTCTTCCGAAAGGGGTTTCCCATCAGGTTGAAGTGTCGGATGATCAGCAAGAAAGGCATGTAGAACAGTTTTGAGGTCAAACCAGCGATTCTGATTCAAGTCCCCATACTGGATCGCAAGATGCACGATATTCTCAATACAAAGATCGATAAAGTGAGTTGGGTTGAGGCAATAGAGAACACAGATCAGCTTCAGCAAGTTCGTTGGATCACTAAGTTGATGCGGTATATCGGAACCAAGCCAATCTCGGTAATAGATCGCGTCTGCACTAATGAGTTGACCTCCTCGCCGACCTTGAGGACGTTGTTTTTGCAAGGGTGAGATCGCTCGCTCTACACAGATTAGATCCTCTAACAACAAGAGTGAAAAGCCCTGACTACGTAAATAATGATCTATATCTGCAAACAAGGGTTGATCGTGATAGAGTGGGTTAAATTCGACCTCAAGCTGGATCGCTAACAAGTGAGGAAGGACATAGCGTTCTGCCCCCCGTAAAACATCAAGCTCAGCGGCCTGAATATCCAGTTTCAGAAAATCGATCGGCGCATCGGGAAAGAGGTGATCAAGGGTTGTACATTCAACCGAAATTTCTGCTTGAACTTCGGTGACAATATCAAAAATACTAAGACGCTCACAGAAATCAAAATTGGGTGGGTAGAGGGATGTGCAGGCAGGGTGGGCGGTAACATAAAGGGTTTGGGATCCTGGTGCATGACTCAGCGCTGCACAGATATAGTGTTCTAAATGCGCATGAGTTTGGGCTTGAGCCAGTTGCTGAAGTCGTTCACATTCCGCTGGATCGGCATCAAATCCATAAATGGTTAGCTGATCACCCAACTCAAACCAATGAGGGGAAAAATCACCTCGTTCTTGATCACGAGCTCCAACTGAGGCAATCCGAAAGGGTAAGTTTGCGAGAAACCCATGCTCAGAAAGATGATGTAGAAGAGATGACATAGAACCTCACAGCAGATTGGAATGATCTCACGATCGATCGCTTGCCTAATATTGGATGAGGATCCTGACTTCTTCCCATAAAGCTATCTACCACGTAAAAGATAGCCAAATCTGGTGAAAGTGTTAGCTCAACTTCCCCTTGGGCTAAGCGTCTTCTCAGTGTAGCTCTCTTTCAGGAACCTAACCATCGCTTTAAGTTCCATCTCCATGTGAGTACCCATGTCATACATCCAGCGGCTGGCTAATCCCCCAATGATCTCTGCTACCGTCAAAAAAAGAGATAGCATGATCAGATCAATAGTATTATTGCTAAATTAGAACGTGTGAATGAACTACGGCTTGATTTGAATCTTGTATCTATCTATGTCAATCATTGCTTCGATCGCTACAGTGACCCAAGGATCCTTAAGCCAAGGTCTGGAAGCGCGGCTTAATCCAGGCATTTCAATTGAGGATCTCCGTGTTGGCAAGTTTGTTGTGATCCAGGGCCAACGGAATCGATTTTTCGGTCTGCTCACAGATGTAGCCTTAAGCACAAGCAGTCCTCGGATCTTGCAAAATCCTCCTCAACCCCAAGATGATCTCCTGGCAGAAGTCTTGACTGGGACAGGCACCTTTGGGATCGTGACCCTAACACCGATGCTGATGCTAGCTCCTGTCGATCAACCAGAGCCTGAATACGCTGTCGTCAACGAAGCTGAGATCCCACCTCGTTTAGAATTACTCCCTGTGAAAACTGTTCCAGCCCATTTCTCACAAGTTTATGAAGCACGAGAGTTAGATTTTCGAGCTGTATTTGGGTGGGAAGAAGATCCCGTTAAACGTAACTTTGCAATTGGCCAACCCCTAGATATGTCAGTCCCAATCTGCCTTGATCTCGATCGCTTAGTTGAACGAAGTAATGGGATCTTTGGTAAATCGGGTACAGGCAAATCATTCTTAACCCGATTATTACTATCTGGCGTGATCCGCAAGCAAGCAGCTGTTAACTTAATCTTCGATATGCACTCTGAATACGGTTGGGAAGCAGCTACCGAGGGTAAACAGCTCAATACTGTCAAAGGATTACGCCAACTTTTTCCGAGCCAAGTCCAGATCTAT